>JAFAGE010000074.1 GCA_023423015.1 Bacteroidota bacterium | reverse complement strand
GGTGTTTACTGTTCTATCGTTGGCACAACTCGGCCACGTATTTGCGATCAGGAGCGACCGGGAATTTATTTTTAGTATAGGGTTGTTCTCGAATAAACCATTGTTGTTTGCCGTGTTGCTCACGTTTGCACTTCAGTTAGGTGTTATCTACCTGCCGTTTGCCAATGAAGTGTTTAAAACGCAGCCGCTCACACTTACCGAATTGTTGATAAGCATAAGCGGAGCATTTATCATTTTCGCTGCTGTAGAAATTGAAAAGCTGGTTAAGAGAAACTTTTAATAGTGAATCGTAAATAGCGAATGGCTACATAGCTGCTACCTCAGCAAGTTCGGCGCGCTCAGCAACTGGCAAAGTAATTACCTGCGTTTGCTGATGTTCCCAAAGTTTTCTGAACGCTTTGCTCTCATTGAGTAATTGTTCAAATGTGCCTTCTTCGATGATGCGTCCTTTGTCGAGCATGTATATGTAATCAAACTGGTCGAGCAGGTGCATACGGTGTATTGAAGATATTACTGCCTTATTCCTGAAGGTCCTGAACATTTTTTCATAGATCATTCTCTCGGTTTTCGGGTCTACGCTGCTGGTAGGTTCATCCAGGAGAATCACTTCACTTTGTTGAGCCGCAAGTATGCCACGGGCAAGCGCAAGACGTTGTTTTTGTCCCCCCGACAGGTTTACACCCTTTTCACGAATATCAGTCCGTAATCCTTCAGGCAGCTGGCGTATCACGTCCGTGAGCTGTGCGATATCACAAACTGTTTTTACTTCTTCTACGCTGCACGGTAAGCCTAAGGTTACATTATACTCTAGCGTATTCTCAAATATCTCTGGTTCCTGCGGAAACAAGGTAGACCAGTCGTTCAGTGCACCAAGAGGAAACTGTGCATCGTCTACGCTGAATTCAGCCTGCTTCTCCGGGTTGTATAGTCCGCGCATCAATGAAAGCAAAGTGCTTTTTCCGCTGCCGCTTTCGCCGATCAATGCGATCTTCTGTCCTTTCTTCAAACGAATATTCAGATTGTGCAGGCTTTGTGGTGCGTACTCATCGCTATATGAACTCCGATGCGAGAAACTCACATTCGAAAGCATCATTTCATTCCAATTTTCAGGGGCCGTATGTGGCTGATCGGGACGGTGGCTGGTTTCATAAGCTTCAGTGATCTTGTCGATCTCGTCGAGGTTGGTCTGCGATTGAATGAGGCCGGTGTACTGCGACGCTACATTATGAAACACGCTCGTAAACTGACCTACATAACCCAGCAAGGTCACCAATCCCGCGATGTAAAACACCTGGCCGGGTTGCCAGTTCTGGAGTATATATCCAAACACCACTATGGCATAAATTGCTGTGATAAGCATTTCGGCGGTAAACCATTTCCATTCGTTGATCACCGCATTCTTCCGGAAAGGCCTGTATACCTGTTTCAGTTTGCCCAGAAGACCGTTCTCCATGCTTCTCTCCAGGCGAAGTGTAATTACAGTCCTGATGTTTGAAATGGTATCGAACAGGTTCGAGTTCACTTCGTGTTCACGCTTGTTGAGTTTCTTCAGCGTCTTTATAAATGGTTTATCGAACCGGGAGATTACAAAAATCGTAACAAGACCTAGTGCAACAGCTATTGATCCAAACACCGGTGAAAAAATTACGATGGCAGTAACCGAAAAAATAAATTTAGAAAAGGTGTGTACATACGCGAATCCGCAATCGAAAAATCCGCGCAATGCTCCATACGCTTTCTGAATCCTGTTAATGGTGGCTCCACTATGATTATCCTGGTGCCACTTCGCATTCAGGTGCAGTGTCTGGTGAAATTTTTCCTGTACGAAGTTCCGGCTGAGATTGAAGGCCAGCGTTCTTTCCATTACGCGGGCCGGTCCGTGTAAACTCCATTCAACCAGTTTCATGACCACATAACATCCAATATAGATGAGCGCAAATTTTCCGATGTTTTCGGTATCGTTCTGCGCCTTGTTAACAAACCAACCTAAAAGAAGTGGATTGATTGCGATGATAACGTTTGCCCCGATGAACATACCGTATACCATTACAAGTTTTTTTCTCTCGGTTCCGGCGTATTTCCAAGAGGTTTTCAGTAGGGTTAAATAAGGGTTTCTCATTAGTGGAAGGGGTTGATAATCAATGCAAAATTCATCAAAAGAAATATTCTTCAACGAGCATTTATCAACATTAACATTAACGACGAAAAATTGCGAATTGATACCCCCGATAGAAATATTTTGTGTGAAGTTCCGGGAGGTAAATAGATGCTTCAAATAGGTCAAAGGTGAAAGGTGAGAGGGCATTAACAGAACGGAGAGCAGGGCGGAGCGCGGTGGGCGCAGAGCGATGGGCGTAGGGAGGCAATGTCAACACCGGGCAATGTCGGCAAAGGAGAATCGGCAAGGGGATGATGTCTCTATTTTCTTAAAGCATCTAATACTTCAAGCCGTTGCCTGTTTTTTTCCGGTTCTATGCGGGTGTTTACATCGATGTGCATTACCGGAACATTCGACCCAGATATTGGCGGCCACTCGGGAACTCCATTTCCGGATGGATTTCCTGTTTTGATAAAATTGACAAAGTATTGTTGCATGATGCGCGATACTTTGTAATCGTCTTCTTCCCATGCATACACCTCGTTTGTAGACAGGTTGCCCATCGCGTATTCTATTTCTGCTGAGTGCACTGCTCCCTTTGCACGAGGTGGTTTCTCACCTGTAGTATTTTTCTGCACGCCACCGGCAAGACCGGGAACAACGTCGCCAAGTTCCTCACGCATATCGGGACGAGGTCTTTCAAATAAATATCGATAGACAGGTTTTCCGCCAGTCTTGCTGTGAAGATCAATCCATTTCCAGGTACTGAATCCAATAAAACGGTTGCCTGCTAGTTCGGTCGCCAACGTTTCCACGTCGGCATCTGAAGATGGTTTATATGCGGCGAGAATACTTTGGGCTTCATCGCCGTATTGTTTGCGCACTGCTGCTTCGAAGTTCTTCATAGTTGGTTTTTCGTTGCCCAGTAGACCCCTGAAGTTACTTTCCTCACTGTTCCAACCAGCTAACAAGGGAATTTTCGCTTGTTCGCCATTGCTGAAAATCTCGTAGGGATCTTTTGGAAAAAAATATCCGTCGATGGTTAAAGTAAACCGGAATGGTCCAAAGCGAGTGGATGAAGAGAGTATTGAATCTGCAGGCAACGCACGAAGCTGGTCGAGGGTAGAAGCGTTTATTGATTTCGCATACTCAACACCGGTATTCTCCGCATTTTTCAGCGGCACTGCCGGAAGAGTTCCCAGTAATGAACCGCTTTCACCAATTGCCCCGGCGAGATAGTGTTTTGAAAGAGGGGAAGCCATCTGTGCACTAACGGCAACCGAACCCGCAGATTCACCCGCGATGGTCACTTTTCCAGGATCGCCACCAAATGCAGCAATATTTTCATTTACCCATTTCAACGCGGCAGCCTGGTCGAGCAGGCCGTAATTACCGGATGCATTATTGGGTGATTCTTTTGTAAGCTCCGGATGGCTGAAAAACCCGAATATATTTAACCGGTAGTTGACGGTAACGGTTACAATATCAAAGTGGGCTATGCTATCGCCATCGTACCTCGGTTCGGAGCCATCTCCTGCAACAAACCCGCCGCCGTAGAAATATACCAGCACCGGCAGATTCTTTTTAGCTGCATCTGCAGGAGCCCATACATTGAGATAAAGACAATCTTCACTCATGCCGTCGGAACGGAAATTCATGTCTCCGAAGATTGGCGGCTGCATAGCCATTGGTCCGAATTTCTGTGCTTTCCTGGTACCGGTCCAGCTTTCCACCGGCTGCGGTTCACGCCAGCGGAATTTGCCGACAGGAGGAGCAGCAAACGGAATTCCCTTAAAAGAACGGACGCCAGTTTGTTCCAGCTGGCCCTCAACCTTTCCGTTTTTTGTTTCGATGATCAGGCCTTTATTGTCATCCACGGTATTTGTTTGTCCACATGATGCGAAAATAGCCAGTATCAGGAATGCAGGGAATAATCTGTATCGGGTCATCTATCAATGTTGTATTGTAAAGATAGCGGTATGTAAATAGTAAATACACTGTTCTTTATGGGAGATTTTCAGGGAAATACCTATTTCATTTTCAGCTTTGTTGCACAATAATTGCAGTACCGAATCGTCCTAAGATAATCCGACTTGTGAAAAACAAAATCCTGATAACCCTGTTAGCAGTGGCGTGCTGTGTGCTTTGCGCGGCCATGCCTGTTTTCTCACAACTTCCCTCACAACTCTGGTCGCGAACTTATGGCGGATCCGCTGTTGATGTTCCATTTACAGTAAAAGCCACTGCTGATGGCGGAACCATAATCGCAGGATATACTACATCAAAAGACGGCCTGGTAAATAATGTTGGCTCGAGAGAATACTGGGATCTCTGGATTCTGAAACTCGACCGCTGTGGCAATGTAATGTGGCAGCAAACCCTTGGGGGTAAAGGTTATGAAAGTGCCCGCGACATAGTTCCTAACGGGAATGGATACCTGGTGCTGGCTGAAACCAATTCTATGGATGGAGGTGTGATAGCCGGTTATGGTGGCACAAAAGACATCTGGCTTCTTCAGCTTGATATAAACGGCAATGTTCAATGGCAAAAAAGAATTGGCGGCTCGGGACTCGACCTCGGAAATCAACTGTACGATTGCGGCGATGGTACCTTTCTGATTGCAGCAACAACATCTTCGTCGGATGGCGACGTGTCAGGAAACCACAGCGCCACAGGATACACCGATGGGTGGCTGGTGAAAATAAATGGCCAGGGCGATATCCTATGGAGCAAGTGTTTCGGCGGCACAAAAAACGAGGAGTTGCTCGATATTGAAATCATCGGACAGAGGATTTATGTGGCAGGTTACGCTAATTCAACTGATGGCGATATACCTGCCAATCAGAAAAATTATGATGCATGGCTGCTCACTACTGATATCTCCGGTAATAAGGTGAACAGCGTGATCTATGGAGGTTCACAGAACGACGTTGCCTATTCGATGTCCACAGGTAATGATGGTTCACTTACGCTTGCCGGCTATACAACATCCAATGACGGTGATGTGACCGGAACTAAAGGCAGCCAGGATTTCTGGATTGTGAATGTAAACACCAACGGCACATTACGCTGGCAGAAAACCTTTGGTGGTAGCGACGCGGATTATGCAGGTTATGTATTTACGGATGTTGATGGTGGTTATGTTGCAGGCGGAATCTCATATTCAAAAGATGGCGACGTTAGTGGTACTTCGGCAAACGGAGAGTTCTGGATTGTGAAAACCGATGCAAATGGAAATCTGGTGTGGACCGATGCAATAGGTGGAAGCGGTAACGAATACCTGCGTTCCATGGCATATGTGCCTTCGGCAAAAGAATATTATGTTGCCGGAGACAGTGAATCCGGGGATGGTGATTTCAGCGACAACGAGGGAAGCTCTGACTTCGCATTGCTGAAATTTAAAGTAATAGACACATTGCAGGCAGATACTATGGTTTGTGATGTTGCTGCATTTAATCTTCCGCCTCAAATGTTGATCGATGTCTGCGGAAATGACTCTGTGGTTGTAGCATACCACCCAATTCCAATAAGCAGTCCGTTCGACAACATAGCTGCGCGGGACACAATCTTCTCAGGCGAAACACTACAACTGCCTGCAGTCAGCAATGGAACAGTAACCTGGGCACCACATCCAACCCTGAGTTGTTCCAACTGCCGCAGCCCGGTAGCATCTCCGACAACCACTACCACCTACACTGCATCGTTGCAGATTAATGGATGCAGTTCTTCTGCTCCGTTTACTGTAGTAGTGTTCGATGATGCGGTAATTCACATGCCCAATGCATTTACTCCGAATGGTGACGGGGTGAATGATTTCTTTGGGCCTGCCGGAAAGGTGCCCGATGAATTCCAGATGCAGATATTTAACCGCAACGGAGAAATTGTTTTTATGAGCACCACGGTACATTCACGTTGGGATGGAAAGCTTCGCGGGAATCCACAACCAACCGGTGGTTTTGTATACATGGTTAAATATAGAGACGTAAATAAACAGGTACAGGTGAAGAAGGGAATGTTGATGCTCATCCGATAACCAAATTGAAAACTATGAACCGAAGGGAGTTCCTGGCCGCCGGCAGGCAGCAATTGGCAGGCAAAAAGAAGACTCGTGTGAAGTACGACCGGTATTTTGAAAGTGCCGACAGCGGACTTCAACCTTACAGTGGCGACTGGGGGTTCGATGAAGCGGCTCATCTTTTGAGACGATCAATGTTTGGCGCAAAACAATCAGACATTGATCATATCCTTTCTCTCACTCCTTCTGATGCGGTAGACGAGCTGTTGACGATTTCACCTGTTCCGTCGCCGCCGGTTCGTGAGTATGGTTTACTCGAAATGGACAATGGCATGTTCGACGATCCCAATGTGCCGCAAGGAAGCACCTGGGTGAATGATGTCAGCCGGTCCGAAGATGGTAATCTTCAGGCTGCTGTTAATAATGCAAGGACTGCCAGCCTTCGTAGATGGTGGATGGGAGTGATGCTCAACCAACAACGCAGTATAACCGAAAAGATGGTTTTGTTCTGGCATCACCATTTTTCAGTGCAGACTGAAGAAGTGGATCATCCGATATTATTGTTCCGCCATCTCGACCTGTTAAGAACAGAAGTTTTGGGAAATGTCAGGAGACTGACGAGAAACGTAACTATTGATGGAGCAATGCTCCGGCACCTCAATGGCTACCTGAATTCAAAAGTTGCGCCAGACGAAAATTATGCAAGAGAGCTACAGGAGTTATTTACAATAGGCAAGGGAGATGATTCATTGTATACAGAGGAAGATGTGATGGAGGCTGCGCGTGTTTTAACAGGTTGGAGAGTTGAGCGTAACACGCTGGAAGTTCACCTTGAAGCGCATAGTCATGATACAGGCGTAAAACGATTTTCGACGTTCTACAATAGTACATCGATTTCGGGCTCTTCAGACGGCATCCAGGAACTGGATGCATTGATCAATATGATATTTGCCACGCGTGAATGTTCAAGATTTATCTGTCGTAAACTTTACCGCTGGTTCGTAAACAGCACGATCGATGCAGCTACTGAAACCAATGTGATTATTCCACTGGCAGATATGCTCCGGTCGTCAAACTTCGAAATAAAACCGGTCCTGGAAACATTGCTAAAGAGTGAACACTTTTTTGATAAGGCCAACAGAGCATGTTATATAAAAAGTCCGATAGATTTTGTTGTCGGAAGCATTCGGGAACTTGAAGTACCTGTTCCTCCGTACACCAATTATTCTGAAGGCTATCCATTATTTCGCCGTTTGTATGAAACGGCTGCATATATGGGAATGGACCTGCTGCAGCCGCCCGATGTAAACGGATGGCCGGCATATCACCAGGATCCCATGTTTTATGAAATGTGGGTAAACAGTAATTCATTACCACGACGTGCGGATTTTACAGATGGTCTATTTGAAAGCAATATTGTAGATGTAAGACTACTGGCGGCGCGATGCAGCGATCCTGCCGATGCAGACGTGTTGGTTCGTGAGTTAACCAGTTTTCTATTAAAGTATCCCTTATCGCCAGCTTCGCTATCGTATATAAAGGCGACTTTTTTGTCGGGCGGTGGAACTGATCCCGATTTCTGGAGAAATGCGTGGAATACAAATAATATTTCAGTAACGGTTCCGGCATTGCGCAACATGCTGCGCTTTGTGACCAATTTACCCGAATACCACCTGTGTTAGCAGGCAGATAATCCGAAACCAAAATCCAACCCATGAACAGACGTAATTTTTTCCGGAGAACGATGCCTGCAGCAGTAACCCTGCCGGGTTTGCTGAATGGTTTTTCATTCACCGCCTTTGGTGCTGCGGCCGATGATCCGCTGACATCACTGATGAATTCTGCGGCAAGCAACGATCATGTACTCGTTCTGATTCAGCTGCAGGGAGGAAATGATGGGTTGAATATGGTTATTCCGCTCGACATGTATGCGAACTATTACAATGCACGAACAAATGTAGCCATACCCCAGAGTAAAGTTTTGCGGCTGAATGGTACCGACGAAACAGGGTTGCATCCGGCGATGACGGAGTTGCAAACGTTATATAATTCGGGAAAAACGTCAATCGTTCAATCTGTTGGTTATGCAAACCAGGATTTCTCTCATTTCAGGTCTACAGATATATGGATGTCGGGTGACACGACGCGCCAACGTTCGCAGAGTGTAAAAACAGGGTGGATGGGCCGATATATTGAGAGTGAGTATCCCGGATATCCCGATTTGTACGCCAATGAAGAAATGCCCGATCCACTGGCAATACAAATAAGCCAGATGCCCACAATGACGGTACAGGGGCCTGTCATTTCAATGGGCTTGTCTATAACTGATCCTACAAAGGTTTATGAATTTACCAATCCCTTCCATGATTATCCATATGACCAGGTGAACGCCAACCGGATGTTAAAATACGTGCGTATCATATCCGAAAAAACAAAAGTGTATTCGGATGCCATCAAAGCAGGTTACCTGCGGGCGAATAACATGGCCAGCTATCCTGAGTCTTCGCTTGCACACCAGTTGAAAATCGTTGCCCGGCTGATCAAGGGTGGATTAAAAACACGCGTTTATACGGTAACTATACCGGGGTTCGATACACATAAAACGCAGGTTAACCCGAGTGATACTACCACAGGAGAACACGCGCAGCTGCTTAAAAGCGTTTCAGCGTCGATAGCAGCATTTCAGCAGGATCTGGAATTGATGGAATTGGATGACCGCGTACTTGGTATGACGTTTTCAGAATTTGGAAGACGCATCAAATCGAATGCAAGTATGGGCAC
>JAFAGE010000067.1 GCA_023423015.1 Bacteroidota bacterium | reverse complement strand
GAAAGGTGAAAGGTGAAAGGTGAAAGGTGAAAGGTGAGAGGCTTTGATAAAAATTTTGTTGCTGTGTTTAAACTCCTGGTATTTACATTCTTCCTTTATACATCTGCATCTGCACAGTCGCCTTTGCAGGGGAAGCGGGTGTGCATCGATCCTGGTCATGGTGGCACTGCAGCGACTGATCAGTATCGTGTTGGCAGGAATGGTGAACGCGAAGAGTGGATCAACCTGCGCGTGGCGATGTTACTTCGCGATCTGCTGCATAAAAAAGGCGCAATTGTTTTTATGACTCGCGAGAGCGATACCACGGTAGATCTCGCTAACCGCGCAAAACTTGCGCGCGAAAACGCAGTAGATATATTCATATCAATACACCACAACGCCACTGCCGACCGGAAAGTTAATTTTCCGATTATTTACTATCATGGTGCCGCTTCTGAGAATGTTGCAGGTGTTCAACTGGCGCAATGTGTTGCCGGTGCATTCTTAAAAGAAATGTATAAAAAGAATACACCGGTAAGCATCGCATCCGACTTCACCATCTTTCCCGACAAAGGAGCTGGCGTACTGCGCGAATCTTATGGAATACCGGCATTGCTTTGCGAAGCATCCTTCTTCACCAATGAAGCCGAAGAAAGGAAACTCAAAACACAAAAACACAACCTCAAAGAAGCACGGGCATACCTGCAGGCAATTGAATGTTATTTTTCACAGCCACCATCACCGATTCACGAAAAACAGATTCCGTTGAAGCTTCCAAAATTTACCGTGCTGCAGGAATCGGAACGCATGCAACCGGAGGCACTTCTTTGGCTGAGCGATTATGAAGAAGCAAGAGAATTGATGAAGAAAAATGATACTGTTTCATTGCGCAAAGCATATGAACTGTTTACCCGCTCGGCCCGTTCATTCCCCGATTCGTGGGTGGCGCGTGAATGCCACAAGTCGCGCGCTGCCATTCTGATGAAACTCCGGGAACCGGAACATGCAAACGAAGAACTGATCCGCGCTATTGAATTTTTCGTGCCTTACCTGGGTACAGGATCTAAAAGACAGAAATAATAATGGTTTCTGACTCGCAAAGCAAAATAATTTCATGATTAATGTAGGTTTTTGGTTCCTGTTTTCTGCCCAATTACATTCAAATACCTGTTTAAATAACTTTAGGAATGGACCAACTCCCCCTGTACATCCCGATTGTCTTTATTCTTACGGTGCTGCTCACTGTGTTTGTATTTTTTAAAGCAACACGAGGATCTGCGGCACCCACCATCCTGGTGTTTGTGTGGCTTGCTATTCAGGCAGCCATTTCGTACACCGGCTTCTACACAGAAACGCAAACATTACCGCCGCGGTTCCTGGTACTCGTTCTGCCGCCATTTCTACTGATCCTACTTTTATTTACGGGTTCGCGCGGACGCAGGTTCATCGATAGGCTAGACATTCGTATGCTGGTGCTGATACACATCGTTCGTGTACCTGTTGAGCTTGTGTTATTCTGGTTATCGAAGGAAAATGCGGTTCCAACCATCATGACCTTTGAAGGTCGAAACTTCGACATCTTTGCCGGCGTCACCGCACCGGCTGTGTACTACTTCCGGTTCATTCGTCCGATAATAGGCAAGTCCGCATTTATCATCTGGAACCTGGCCTGCCTCGCACTCCTGCTCAATGTAGTAGTGCATGGCATTTTATCCGTCGCCACTCCATTCCAGAAATTTGCGTTCGACCAGCCTAATGTAGCAGTATTATACTTCCCTTACGTGTGGCTACCATGCCTGGTTGTGCAGGTTGTGCTGTTTAGCCATTTAGCGGCGATAAGGAAAACAATGAAAGGGCATAAGGCATAAGGATTGTGAGAAGTTAATGTGAAAAGTTTTGTGGCGAGCAATAGGGAGAGAACTCACCGCTATTCAAGAGACAAAATATACATTACCATTAACCTGGCGTCTTCAAGCGTTATTTCCGGATGAGGTGTCATCACTGGTGTGCCCCATGCCCCGCTTCCGCCCAGCCGTACCTTGTGGGCCAGTAATTCGATGTAGCCCTCGTTAATAGGGTAACGTCGCGCGATGTCAGTAAATGCGGGACCGCGTGCACGTCGCTCGTCGGCATGACAGGTGTGACAATCGCTGTATGCAATCAAAACTTTTCCTTTCTGAATATCTTCCGCACGAAGTGTATCGTTTTTCCCTGCAATGGGTTTGATATAGTTTTTCTCCCGGGAAGAAGAGTCACTTTTCATCACATCGTCTTGCTGCTGGTTGATGTTACATGCACAAACAAGAACCAGGGCTATCATGCAATAAAATCCTGCATGCAGTGGGAATTCACGGATCAATTTTTCCACCGGCGAAAGGTACGCACGAATACCGAAAAGCACGCATTGGTTCCATGCCACTATGGACTATTCACCTTACTCAATAAACACATCCTTTTGCCTTATGCCATCTGCCATCTGCCTTCTGCCATCTGCCATCTGCCATCTGACATCTCCCAAAAGATAACATGATC
>JAFAGE010000063.1 GCA_023423015.1 Bacteroidota bacterium | reverse complement strand
GAAAGGTGAGCGGTGAGCGGTGAAAGATGACGGTGAATAGCTGCGTAAATAAATCCACACCCTTTCACCATTCACTGCTCAACGCTCAACTGCATCTCACACATATGCCTCGGTTGGTTCACATACGCAGATCAGGTTACGGTCGCCGTAGGTGTTGTTGATGCGCGCAACTGAAGGCCAGAATTTATTATTAGCGACGTATGCCAATGGAAATGCGGCTTCTTTACGCGAATATTTACGGTTCCAGTCTTCCGCGGTAACCATCTCCATAGTGTGGGGAGCATTTTTCAACGGGTTATCCTGTCTATCCCATTTTCCTGATTCGATGGCTGCGATCTCATCATGAATGCTGATCATCGCATCGCAGAAACGGTCCAGTTCAGCTTTCGGCTCACTTTCGGTTGGTTCAATCATAATGGTGCCAGGTACGGGGAAGCTCATCGTTGGCGCGTGGAACCCGTAATCCATTAAACGTTTTGCAACGTCTTCGGCTTCGATGCCTGTAGTGGATTTAAATGGACGGATGTCTACAATGAATTCGTGTCCACAGGTACCATTTTTTCCGAGATATAAAACTTCAAAATGTTTTTCGATGCGTGCGCGCATGTAGTTCGCATTCAGGATGGCGTATTCTGTTGCACGACGCAAACCTTCTGCACCCAGGAGTTTTATATAGGCATAACTGATCAGCAATATGCTTGAAGATCCGTAAGGAGCTGCGCTCACTGCATTAGCCTGCTCGGCCTTTTTATTGATGGATACATGCCCGGGAAGGAAAGGTGCCAACTTATCGTTTACACAGATGGGACCCATTCCCGGGCCCCCTCCGCCATGAGGAATGGCAAATGTCTTATGCAGGTTGAGGTGACAAACGTCGGCGCCGATTACACCCGGCGAGGTTAGTCCCACCTGTGCATTCATATTTGCCCCGTCCATATATACCAATCCTCCGTGTTCATGAACAATTGAACAGATTTCGCGAATCGATTCCTCAAACACACCATGTGTTGATGGGTAAGTAACCATCAAAGCAGCAAGACTGTCTTTATATTGCCCTGCCTTTGCGCGGAGATCCTGAACATCTACGTGGCCTTCTTCATCACTTTTCACTACAACCACTTTCTGGCCCGCCAATACGGCGCTTGCAGGGTTGGTTCCGTGAGCAGAGATCGGAATCAGTACCACATTGCGATGATCATCGCCGCGATCAAGATGATATGCCCTGATCGTAAGAAGTCCTGCATATTCACCCTGCGCTCCGCTGTTGGGTTGCAGCGAACAGGCAGTGAAGCCGGTGATTTCGCACAGGTAACGGCTCAGTTCATCAATAATGTGTTTATAACCCTGGGCCTGATTGGCAGGAGCAAAAGGATGCAAATGAGCAAATTCCGGCCAGCTTACGGGTATCAACTCGGTGGCAGCATTTAATTTCATGGTGCAGCTACCCAGCGGAATCATTGAAGTGTTGAGCGAAAGGTCGCGGTTCTCCAGGTGTTTGATGTAGCGCATCATTTCCGATTCGCTATGATGCGCATTAAACACGGAATGCGTAAGGAAATCTGAATTTCGTGTAAGGGGTGCCGTTATAGAATCCGGAGATGATCCCGATTTATCAAAATCAACCGGTGACGCCTTCTTACCTGAAATTTCTTCGAATATTGAAATAAGTTTGGTGATATCTGCTGCAGATGTTGTTTCGTCGACCGAAATGCCAATCGAGCCATCATCGAAGTAGCGGAAGTTTATTTTTTCGCTTTCTGCAACCGACCTGATCTTGTCTGATAGATTTGTTTTGATGTGAAGTGTGTCGAAAAAGCTGTTATTCGTTTGCTCGAATCCCAGTTCTACCAGCTTCTCATTAACTATGCGGGCGGCAAGTGCTACGCGTTCTGCAATTTTTTTAAGCCCGGCTGGCCCGTGGTATACTGCATACATGGCAGCCATGTTGGCGAGAAGGGCCTGGGCAGTACAAATATTCGAGGTTGCTTTTTCGCGCTTAATGTGTTGTTCTCTTGTTTGCAGGGCCATACGAAGTGCGCGTTTGCCACTCGCATCAATCGAGATGCCGATTATCCGTCCCGGAATGCCGCGTTTAAATTCGTCACGGGCCGCGAAAAAGCCTGCGTGTGGTCCGCCATAACCCATCGGCACACCAAAGCGTTGCGCGGAACCGACGGCTACATCGGCTCCGAGTTCACCGGGAGGGGTGAGTAAAGTGAGTGCCAGCAGGTCTGTTGCCATCACTACATATCCCTTAACATCGTGAATCTTGTTGATGAATTCGCGGTAGTCGTTTACGGAGCCATCATTAGCCGGATACTGCACGATTGCGCCAAAAAAAGAATCATTAACGTCAACCTTGCGAAAATCACCTCTTACAATCTTAACGCCGATGGGCTCGGCGCGGGTGAGAATAACATCTGCTGTTTGCGGAAAAATATTGTTGTCTACAAAGAATTTCGGTTGATGAATGTCGTCGCCTTTGTTAACCTGGTGAAACACCATGGCCATTGCTTCTGCCGCGGCAGTAGCCTCGTCGAGTAATGAAGCATTTGCGAGTGGTAGTGTGGTGAGATCACTCACCATGGTCTGAAAATTCAGCAGGCTTTCAAGACGGCCCTGCGAAATTTCTGCCTGGTATGGCGTGTATTGCGTGTACCATCCCGGGTTTTCAAAAATATTCCTCAGGATCACATTTGGAGTGATGGTTCCGTAATAACCCTGACCTATATACGATTTATAAATCTTGTTAAGTGCGGCAATTTTCTTTAATTCGGAAATATATTCGTGTTCGTTGACGGGTGGTGGTGTATTAAGCGGTTTTTTCAAACGAATGTCGGCCGGGATGGTGTCGCTGATAAGCGCTTTGATGGAAGGTTTTCCTATGACTTTCAGCATTTCTGCTGTTTCATTTTCATCGGGCCCTATATGTCTGTGTTGAAATTCATTTTGTAGTTCCTGGAAGAGATTCATAGCTGTGGTTGACCTTTTTCAAAAAGTTGCGCAAAGTTACGCCAAAGTACCACACTAACACTTGTTTGTATTTAATATCGGAAAGGTTTGATTTTTGCAAAATAGCCTTTGAAAACTTTGGAGATGAACTGGGAGATATCGACTATTTATCTGGTTATCATAGCCTTGGAAGTAATCGTAAGTAACTGGCAGCACAAAAAGCTGTATACCTGGCGGGAGACCCTGACTACCCTGTTCCTGTCGATTACAAACGGTTTGCTCGACCTCGCTATCCGCGGCGGATATCTTGTGCTTCTTACCCTCATTTACCAGTTCCGCCTGTTCGACATGCCCGCCGGGCCCGTTTACTGGCTTTTGTTGTTCCTGCTTATAGATTTCCAGTTTTACTGGCTTCACCGCCTCGAGCATTTTTGCAGAATTTTCTGGGCAGCCCATGTTACGCACCATTCTGCAGAACACATGAATATCACGGTCGGCTTCAGGGCTTCGTTAATGCGGCCTTTGTACGACTTTGTCTTTTTCCTCCCGCTTCCATTGTTTGGTTTCAAGCCAATAGAGATTTTGCTGATGTATTCATTTGCACAGATCTGGGCAGTATTTGTTCACACCGAAGTCATCCGTAAACTCGGATTGCTCGAATATATTTTCGTTACCCCGTCGCACCACCGCGTGCATCACGCTTCGAATGAAAAGTATATCGACAAAAACATGGGTATGGTACTGATTATCTGGGATAAATTGTTCGGCACTTTTCAACGCGAACTCAGTGCAGAAGAATATGAGCCGATCCGGTATGGCCTGGCAAAACCGCTCACAAGCCATAATTTATTTCATATCATCTTTCATGAATGGCAAAATATATGGTGCGATATCTCCAGGAAGGATCTCAGCTGGCGCGACCGGATGAAGTATGTGTTTGGGAGGCCTGGATGGAACAAAGGCAGTGAACCTTAAGTTGGTTATCTTTGCGCTTCATGTCTCACATACTTCAAAACTGGGAGAAGAAGAGTAAGGAGCGAAGCAGGATTTATCGTCAGTTTTTGAAACGCGCCGACAAGAATAAAATTCTCCATCAGCTACCGCGCTATCACGAAGAAGCATTTGAAAATATTGACTGCCTCAAGTGTGCAAATTGCTGTAAAAATTATTCGCCACGCTTTAAAACGCCCGACATCAAACGCATTTCGAAACACCTGGGCATGCGTGAGAGTGAGTTTATTGATAAATACCTGCGTATTGATGAGGATGGCGATTATGTAGTGAAATCATCTCCATGTCCATTTCTCGGCGCCGACAATTTTTGTTCGGTTTACGAAGTGCGCCCGTCCGACTGCCGCCGTTTTCCATATACCGATGAAGATGTGATCTTCAAACGCCAGGAGCT
>JAFAGE010000052.1 GCA_023423015.1 Bacteroidota bacterium | reverse complement strand
CTGCTGAACACGCCCAATGCCACCAGCGGCACGAACAATGCACCGAAAGCGTACCTGAACGTCATATTCTTCGACGAGCAGTTCCGGCCCGATGTAAATGCGTCGAAGGTATATCGCGTGGAATATTCGCCTAATACAAAGGGCACAATCAGTCGCACGATGGCCAATGCCATTCCCGTGATCAAGAGCGGTTATGTATACCTGTACGTGAGTAACGAAAGCGATGAGATGGTGTATTTTGATAACTTTATGCTTAGCCATGAACTTGGTCCAATAAGAGAAGAAACTCATTATTACCCTTTCGGACTAACGATGGCGGGCATTAGCTCAAGAGCGGTTGGTAAACTCGACAACAAACTTGAGTACAACGGCAAGGAGTTGCAACATAAAGAATTTAGCGATGGCGCAGGGTTAGAGTGGTATGACTATGGAGCGAGGATGTATGATCCGCAGGTGGGGAGGTGGGGGGTGATTGATCCGTTATCCGAAAAAATGATGCGGCATTCTCCATTTAATTATGGATTGAATAATCCTGTTCGTTACATTGATAAAGATGGTATGGAAGCTGTAGAATCTGATGATCGGCTTGCGAGGTTAAAGGCTCTTGCGGATAGGTTGAATGGGACAGATAACATGAAGAGCGATTTAGGCAAATTGCGAACGTCGTTTAACTTAGAAAATTCCGCATCGAAAATTTACTATATCCGATCAGGTAATGGTGGTGGTGTCGGAGAGAAAGGTGGAGGAAATAATGGCGGAGGTGGCGGGGATAATAGTAAGAATGACAAACCTTCAAAACCCAATAATACTCAGACTTCTCAAACAACACCGATAAGTATCCTTAATCTATTTGGCAATACTTCAACTAATACGGTGTCTGTTTCCAGGGTACTGCTATCTACAGGTCTCTTAGGTGACGAATTAACAGTAACAAAGTCAAAGGGTAAGCAGACAGGCAGCCGAGGTGTAGTAATGAATACGGATGAATCTACAGATAATTTAATGTCTCCGGGATTAACAGTCTCGTTCCGTGGGCTACTCTCTATTGGAGTGGGAGATAATGAGGCTCAGGTGGGCGTCTCGTTTGGAGATTATACGTTAACAGGAGGCTTCGGATTTTCGGGAATTCAGCCAAAAGCCAGTTTATCTTTGAGTCACACGAACGAAAATGAAGAGGTGGATAGTACAAAGCTTACGTTTAAAGCAGGATTAACGACTCTGGCTTTCTACGTGTCTCAAAGATTACCTATGTTGGCATATTAATACAAGTAATGACTAAGAGAAGTATTTTCGGAATATTATTAATTGCATCGGTGGTATTCCTCCTTTTGGGGGAACTGTTTTACAAGTATTTCAAAGTTGCGCCTTATAATAATGAAGAATTTGAACAAGAGCTGGCCGCCGAGGATACGAACACTTTCATTTTACGTGCAGATTCTTCCTTTATAAAGAAAGAATTTAGAAGTTCTATAAAGAACGTTCAGGTTACTAACTCCAGAAATAGAAATTCAATTGAGTTTTTGACGATCTTAGACACTTACCACATGATTAAATTTGTTCTTTCGGATAGCGCAACAAACTCGCAGCTTTACTCCATGACTTATCAGAAGAAATGGCAATTTGCGGATGTCGGTTCGAGCTATAGGATTGTTTCGCGACGGTACTTTGATTTCAAGGATAGAATAGGAAAGTCTAATGTACCTGGTCAACTCCATCTCTATTTTGAAGGAGATTCGATGCAGGTTGATAGACTGAATGATAGCACAACTACCATTAGTTTGTTGTGCGAGGATTTGTCTCTGCGAACTGCGAGTAATGCACCCTCAGAAATAAGAATAGAAGGCAAATCAAGAGTTTTGCTCTCACCTCATAAAGTCCCAATTGAACTTATGTTTTTAGTAAGATCTGGAAGAATGTTGGGTTTTGCCGTTATTCCCATACAAAAAGAGCAGGGAATCCCGATAAAAATTACGGCGAAATTGATTGATTGGAATTAACCATTGGACTTATAAAACGCGCAGGAAAGACAAGGTAGCTACAAAAATGATAAAACTACAAAACACGGAAGGTTACAAGTGGTACTAGCTAAAAATACTGTTAATGGTCAAAAAGCAGCAGTTGGAATACTTATGCCACCAATTCGAACAAATTACTTGGCGTTACCGACGCGGTCAATGATGTGAATTCTAAGATGGGCGACTTCAAAGAACCAACGGCAGGAAGTGCAGATTACACATATGACGCCAGCGGAAACCTGCTGAGCGACGGAAATAAGAACATCACGTCTATTCTGTATAATCACTTGTTTCAGCCCTATCAGATCACCATAGCTGGCAAGGGAACAATTACTTACACTTTTGACAATCTCGGAAGAAAACACAAGAAGGTGGTTGTAGACAATACCATCGTCCCGGCAAGAACAACCACATGGCTGTATACCGACAACTATGTATACCGAAACGATACGCTCGAATATTTCACGCACGAAGAGGGCCGGGTGCGTGCAGGCACGCCTGCATCGCCCGGCAACTATACTAAATGGAATTTCGACTACTTTTTGAAAGACCATCTTGGCAATGTGCGCATGGTGTTGACCGAAGAAAAGGATACGGTACCTTATGTTGCTCTAAGTTTTGAAGGCGCTTCCGGATCAACAGAGCAGCAGAACCAGGACGCGATCTGGGAAAACCCAATGGGTGGCAGCATCAACATTGTTGGTAGTCGCGTTTGGCGACCTGGAGCATTTGGTACGACTGGCACGAACGGAAGTTATGTGGTGCTTGCCCGGAAGAGCACAGGTGCGATTGGTGCTGCGAAGTTACTCAAGGTAATGGCGGGTGACCGCATCCATACGCAGGTGGAATATTTTTATACGGCAGCTAACACCAACAACTCGGGTGCAAGTGGAATTAATAGCCTTGTGTCAAACATCGCAACGGCAATTGGAGCAAGCGGCCAGGTGAGTGCGGTGTTGAAGGATGGTGCGTCGCAGCTTATTTCGGGCATTTCTGGCAGCTCCACATTGGCAAACCTGCTGAACACGCCCAATGCCACCAGCGGCACGAACAATGCACCGAAAGCGTACCTGAACGTCATATTCTTCGACGAGCAGTTCCGGCCCGATGTAAATGCGTCGAAGGTGTATCGTGTGGAATATTCGCCTAATACTAAGGGCACAATCAGTCGCACGATGGCCAATGCGATTCCCGTAATCAAAAGCGGGTATGTGTACCTGTATGGTAATCCTGCACAACTGGTCCCTTTACGTTATCTCTTACTTTTTTTTGGAATAATTACAATACTCCTGGATTTGTTCTTGCTGAATTTGTTTCGTTTATTTAGCCGGGATATGTCACTAATTGTCATTATCCAGGTTATTATCATGTATTTCGTTTTATCGACGTTATTGAAGTAGACTGCATTATGGTTTATAAATGAATAATCACGCAAAATATCATAACAAGGCAAGATACAAGGTGGCAGCTTCTATCAGTTTTCTACTTATTCTATTGGAGGCGACTAACACGATGGTAGTACCGATGTTTTTTGCCTTGCTGCTAGGTTTACTTTCGATTAGTGCAGGTCTTGTTCTCGACTTTTTAATCTCATTGGGAGGGATATTTGCATCAGTACGTCTGCTGATACCAACTGAAAAGAGAAACGGGTGGGTGCCGCTCTTGTGTATAGTAATCCTGGTAGCTATTGCTGTTTATTCTATCATATCATCACCGGTTCCCTTGCCGGTTTATTCAATAGTTAGCCTGGGAATATTCTTCATTTCGGCATCATTGTGCCTGTTGAATTTGTTCAGATAAATCTACTTCCCCGTATTCTGCACTACCTGCCGTACTTCGCTGATGTTTATGACAGGCTGAACGTTTGTGTAATTTTTGAAGTCGCCTATAATGGCGTCGCGGTTTTGGGCGATGGCTTTGCCATATTCGGCCACATCGCTCACATAAAAATAGCCGATGGCCAGGTATGGTGGCTGGTCGTTCGGTGTTCTTCCCGAAATACCTTTGTCAATTTCGTAGAACAGTAAGTTCTTACCGATAAAACCCGCAACCATGGGCATGTGCTTCTGTTCGTAGTAGTCCATGTCGAAGGTTTTACCCTCACCATTCGGATACAGTATCGTTACCTTATGCATGCCGGCTTTCGGCACCGGTGCATTATTCACGTGGCTGGTCTTGCAGCTGAATAAATTAATGAATATAAAACTCAGGACGAGGAGAGTGAGATTACGAGGCATGCTGATAGTTTGGTTAAAATAAATGCAGCTTAATTTACAACATAATTCAGTACCTCGCTTCTCCTGCGTTACATATTTGTTAAAATTGATTGGGGTAATTTATATATAGAGATTGACGCGACAGGAATCTGCAAGATCTGAATTAATGACTTTAGATAGAGTGTAAGGACTGCGACGATGAATACAGTGCGTATGAAATACGCACATATTTGTATTTAGCGCGATTTTGATATTAAAGTCATCAAAGCATCATATTTGGATATTTTATTGGAAGTTTTGTGTGATTGCTCATCCTAATTTCACTTCCTACACAAACGATTTGCCAATGAAGACTTTTCACACCAAAAAACAGAAATGGCATCCTGGCCATTTTTAGAATCTGCGCTATCTATCCCTTACTGATCAAAAAATTATTACAGTTTTTACACAAAACTAAAACTGCTAGCTATGTTTATTAAATGGATCGGAACCTTTTTGTCGTACAGTTTGCTTTGCATCTCCCTGTTATGGGCATCCAACTTAAATGCCCAGGAGTCTGTGACTGTATCCGGTGTTGTGCGTACAGAAAACAACACACCGCTGGCCGATGTTACTGTTAATATTGAAGGAAAGTCAACCGGGACGGTCACCGCGGCCGATGGCACCTTTA
>JAFAGE010000013.1 GCA_023423015.1 Bacteroidota bacterium | reverse complement strand
ATACAAGGGCGGGGGCGAGGGCGGAGGGCGGCCCATGTTGTGTTGTTTGCTTTTTCCGGAAAATTTTTCTAGTATGCGCGCTTATGGCGCGATTTCTTTTGGCATTGCTGCTGATTCAGGCATTTTTCTCCTTCTCCTGTCCGTATACTTCCAAACAGCCCGTTAACCCAGCCACGCGGGATACCATTAGCGGAAAGGTGGTTCGCATCATTGATGGCGACACATTTGAGCTGCTTACAGCCGCGCAGGTGAACGAACGCATCCGCTTACATGGCATAGATTGCCCGGAACGAAGTCAACCTTTTTCCCGTAAAGCTAAAGACCATCTTGAGGCTTTGGTTGCCGGTAAAACCGTTTCCATAATCAGAATGGATAAAGACCGGTACAATCGCACGATCGCGATGGTATATATCGGAACCACCAATGTGAACGAATCTATGTTGCGTGCCGGTTATGCCTGGCATTTCAGGCGTTACGATCAGAACCCGCGATGGCAGGAACTGGAGCTTGAGGCACGTACAAACAGACGTGGATTATGGGCCGAGCCTTCGCCCATGGCACCCTGGGACTGGCGCGCTAAAAATCGCTAACAAACTTTTCACCTTGCTGCTTCCGCCCTTCACCCTCGCCCTCCGCCCTCTGCCCTCCGCCCTAACTACTCTTCCCCTTTCATCAACTCCGCCACCACTTCTCTCAACGCTTTAATACTAAAGGGTTTTTCCAGCATTTCATTTGCACCGGCTGCCAGCGCAAGCCGTCTTATTCCCGGGCTGGCGGATAATACAATGATCGGAACTCCGCTTGTCTCCTTCCTTGCGCGCAAGGCGCGGCAAATATCCAATCCATCGATACCGGAGAGTTGTTTATCAAGAATAAAAAGATCCGGAACATCGAACTGATCTTCAAACAAAGGACTACCATCGGCGTATATATCCACCTCGTAGGTATCGGCAGGGAATATGAGCCGGAATGCATCCTGGAGTGAAGGATCGTCATCAACTATTACAATCTTTTTCATTGGTCTCCGCATACTGAATTTAAGGCTAGTTAAACAGGCTCACCGTTCAGCACCTGCAAATGTTCCGCCATGGTGCATTAGCGTAACATCATTTGTCCGGTAACAAGATATTTTTTAGTCAGGTAAATGGTAAGCACCTTGTAGCTGGTAGTAACCTTCCTCATGAGTATGGCACGAATATTTAACCCTACCTTTATAGACCTGACATATGAAGTATTCAGCACCTTATCTGGCAGAGAGCAGCATTCTCTATGAGAAGCTGAACGACAGCAGTATCGACCGCGTGATGGCGATCAATACAAAACACGAGATTATTGCCTGGAATAAAACTTCTGAACTCCTCACAGGTCTGTCTAAGGGCGATGTTACCACTAAAAATCTTTTTCAGATATTTCCCCAGATAAACAACGACGTTGAAATGGTGGAAGCAATTCAGAATGCATTCAACGGCATGAAAAGCTTCTTACCGGCAAAACCAGGCTTTTTCAACCGTCAATATATCGAGAACCATTTTATCCCCCTGAAAGAAGACAATGGGAAGGTTATCGGGATAATGAACATCATGCACGATGTTGCGCATCGCATCAAAGCAGAGAAGCAGCTTTCAAGACTGCATGCGGAACTGGAGAGAAAGTTCAGGCAGCTTGAGAAAGCCAACAACGACCTCGCCAGCTTCACCTATGTTACAAGCCAGAATATAAAAGAGCCGATTCGAAACATCTATTCAAGTATCGAAATGCTGGTGCGAAAAGAAGCTCAGGCACTTTCGAACCTTAGCCGCGGTAACCTGAGAAAAATACAGGCATCGCTCAATAAAATGAATCTGCTACTCGATGACATCGTAACAATCTCGCACATAGCTTCACATAATAAATCATTTGAAAAAGTTGACCTGGAATTGGTATTCAAAAAAGTGGTCAACGACCTTCAGCCAAAAATCATTGAGAAGAACGCTGTGATAGGCGCCGATTCATTGCCGGTGATTACAGGTTCGGAAGAGATGCTTACCTACCTGTTTGAAGAACTTACCGACAATGCGCTGAAGTTCCAATTGCCAGGGACACAACCCAGGCTTATTATCAGCTCGGTATTAACCCGTCGTGACGATGAAAGCTTCCATGAAATAACTTTTCACGACAATGGCGCAGGCTTCGATGCAAAGGATGCAGACCGCATTTTCGACATGTTTGTAAAGCTTGATCCCTCCAGCAAAGGTTCGGGTGTTGGCCTCGCGATTTGCAAAAAAATTGCAGACATGCACGACGGCACCATTACCGCAGAAAGTATTCCCGGAAATGGTTCAACGTTCCGCTGTTATTTACCTGCCGAAAACAATCCTTAGGATTCACAAAGCCGGTTTTTCGATCGGCAATAATATTTTTATTGCTTATTCACTATCCATCTGCCACCTGCAAATTTTCACCGCTCACCACGCACCTTTACAACTTTATTCCTCGAATGTTCTCCTTTCAAAATACTCAAATGCTTCTTCGGTATTTTAAGTTCTTTAGCGAGTAGTTCGATAACGGCCTTGTTCGCTTTTCCATCTTCAGGCGGCGCAGTTATGTACACCTTTAGCAGCAGCCGTCCTTCGATGAATTCAGCTTTCACTTTATTCGACGAAGCCTTCGGGGTCACTTTAATTTCAAAGGTGTCGCCTATATGATCTTTCCAGTTTTCCATCTATTGAGGTGTAAAATAGATAACCGGCCTCAAACAAAACTTCGCCCTCCCCATTTTCATTTTTTCTCTAACTTCCGCATACACTAACTGCTCTGTATGAAAAGGAAAACTTTTATTAAACTCTCCTCTATCATGGCAACTGCGCCGTTTGTTTCCCCTTCCTCCCTATGGGCTCAGGAAGAACCCCTGAAAAACTGGGCCGGCAATTTCACTTTCAGCACCAGCAACGTTTTCTATCCACGCTCTGTAAGCGAAATTCAAACCCTCATTAGTACTCTTCCTTACATGCGCACTCTCGGCACCAGGCATTGCTTCAACCGCATTGCCGACAGTAAACATGCCCTTGTAAGTACACGACAATTGAATAAGGTTATTGATCTGAATGCTGATAAAAAATCGGTTACTGCCGAAGCCGGAATTAAATACGGCGAACTCGCTCCCTGGCTTCACGAAAAAGGTTTTGCCCTTGCCAACCTGGCTTCTCTCCCACACATTTCTGTTGCAGGTTCAGTTGCTACTGCCACTCATGGATCGGGCGTCAACAATAAAAATCTTGCAGCAGCAGTCAACGCAATTGAATTTGTAAGGGCCGACGGCAGCCTGGTGCAACTATCGCGCGACAAGGACGGCGACAAATTCCTAAGTGCGGTAGTAAATCTTGGCGCACTCGGCATCGCTACAAAACTTTCTCTCGATATAGAGCCCACTTTTATGGTTCGCCAGCATGTGTACCTGGATATGCCGCTAACGCAACTGACAGAGAATTTTGAAAAGATAGTTTCAGATGGGTACAGCGTGAGTCTTTTCACCGACTGGCAGCGGGATTTTATTAATGAAGTTTGGGTGAAGAGCCGGGCAGACAATGCAAACGAACACAAAGCCGCAGCTGAATTTTATGAAGCGAAAGCCGCTACAAGAAACATGCATCCTATAGCAGAATTAAGTGCGGAAAACTGCACCGAACAAATGGGTGTACCCGGACCATGGCATGAACGGCTGCCGCATTTTAAGATGGGCTTCACGCCAAGCAGCGGCAAAGAATTGCAGGCCGAATACTTTGTGCCGTTTGACAAAGCTGTTGAAGCGATCAAAGCCATTCAACGCATGGGCAATAAAATAGGTCCGCATTTATTTATTTCGGAAATCAGAACCATCGCTGCCGATGAGCTATGGATGAGCCCCGCTTACAAACAAAAATCTGTTTCAATTCATTTCACGTGGAAACAACATACAAAAGAAGTGATGGCCCTGTTGCCACAAATTGAAAAAGAATTGATGCCATTTAAAGTCAGAGCTCATTGGGGTAAATTATTTACTCTCTCTCCGAACGTACTTTCTGCTCACTATGAGAAACTAAACGACTTCAGGCAGCTGATGAAAACTTATGATCCGAAAGGAAAACTGAAGAATGATTTTATTAAGGGAACGTTGGGGGTGTGAGAAGGTGAGAAGTGAGCGGTGAACGGTGAAAGGAGTTTTCCCAGCAGTGCAGGCATTTTTCCCAAAATGGCACAATCTTGAATTATACTATCCCCTGAAACCCGCGCCAGTAGCGGGTTTCAGCATTTGGCACCGGGTTTGAAAA
>JAFAGE010000004.1 GCA_023423015.1 Bacteroidota bacterium | reverse complement strand
CCTCGGAATCCTCATTGAAACCATGCGGAGAGAGGGATTTGAATTGACTGTCGGTCAACCTCAGGTAATCGTAAAGGAAATTAACGGTAAGAAATGTGAGCCTTATGAAAACCTGGTAGTTGACGTTCCACAGGAATTCAGCGGTAAGGTGATAGACCTGGTGACTCAACGTAAAGGTGAGTTGCTGGTAATGGAAAGTAAAGGTGAAATGCAGCACCTCGAATTCGATATTCCTTCGCGCGGACTGATAGGCTTACGTAGCCAGATGCTCACCAATACAGCTGGTGAAGCTGTGATGGCTCATCGCTTCACTGAATACAAACCCTGGAAGGGAACTATCCCCGGCAGGAACAACGGTGTTCTTCTTTCGAAGAACCAGGATAAGACTACTGCATATTCAATCGATAAGCTCCAGGATCGTGGAACCTTTTTTGTGGATCCGGGAGAAGAGGTTTATGCTGGTCAGATCATTGCTGAGCATATTAAGCCGGGCGACCTTGTGGTGAATGCAACTGAAATGAAGAAGCTTACGAACCACCGGGCAAGCGGAAGTGATGATGCCGTGAAAATTGCTCCGAAAACTTTGATGACTCTTGAGGAATGTATGGAATACATTCAGCACGATGAGTGTATAGAAGTGACTCCGAAAGTGATTCGCCTTAGAAAGGTTATCTTGCAGGAGGAAGAGCGTAAGAGAGTGCAGAAGACTTTGGCCAGCGCCCAGTAACGCTCGTCCGAAAAACTTGATGCAATGGAGAGGTTGAGAAAAATCGTTTTGTTGTTGGCAATCGTGATGTTAGTGGCTATATCGGCCGAAGCTCAATGCTCTATCTGTAGCAAAACAGCGTCGCAGATGGGAGCCGATGCCAGCCGGGGAATCAACGCCGGAATTCTATATCTCGCCGCAGCGCCATTCGCAATATTGGGATACATCGGTTATCGTTGGTGGAAGAGTAACAGCAGCAATGATTAATCTGCTTCTACCCTATTTCGGATAGCCGACGCAAGCTCCGCAATACCTTCGCGATTGATCGCCGACGTTTTCAGCACAACCTTTTTGTTTTTTCGCGGAGCAGCCTTAAGCATTGACTTCAAATCATTGGCGAATTGATCCGCGCCGGGGCGATCCGATTTATTTACTACATAAATATCGCCGGTCTCCATGAGGCCGGCTTTCATCAGCTGTATTTCATCTCCGGCTTCGGGAACCAGTACGAGCACCGTGCAATCCGCAAGCGCAGCTATGTCAACCTCATTTTGTCCAACCCCAACAGTTTCGATCAGGATGTAATCGAATGGAGCCCACTTCAACAATTTGATGAGATTGCCTGCATGCGGGGGAAGTCCTCCCGAAGAACCTCTTGTAGCAAGCGACCGGATGTATACTGAAGGATGACTATACCATTCAGACATCCGGATGCGGTCGCCCAGAATGGCTCCTTTGCTGAATGGTGATGAAGGGTCAACACAAAGAACTGCCACACGATTGTCGCCCATGATCAGCTCAGAAATAAGTTTACTTGTAAGGGTACTCTTGCCCGCCCCCGGGGGGCCGGTAATTCCAATTACAGGAGTGGAAGGCTGGTTGCTGCTACCCAGCAATGCTTCATAGCCCGGCACTTCATTGATTACAAGCGAAATTGCCCGCGCAAGTTCTCCCTCATTACCTGCCTGAATATTGTCGAGCATGTTTTCGAACATCAGCCAGGAGTTTTATTAATTTGTTTCAGGTAAAGTTTTGCGTGTTTAAGGAAGCTCAGGTGGGCCACATGATATGATACTACCAAACCGTGAAATCCGTCGAGAAAGCCGAGACGTAAAAAGTATCCCAGGATAAATGCCCAGAAAGGGTGAATTACCAGTTTGAACAGATTGGTCCTCTTGCCGCGTTTGTATAATGTTTCAGCAGAGATGGTGCTGAACTTATTGTTTTGCGCAACATGTTCTTCAATGCTGTTGTAAGAAAAATGCAGAATGTCTCCCTTCAGGTAGCCGATAGTGGTACCTTCTTTCATCTCGATGCGGTCGTGTGGGTTATCACCTCCCCACTGGGCAAGCGATTTCCTGAAAAGCCTGAGTTTTTTGTCGGGATACCACGAACCATGTGTGATAAATTTGCCGCAATAATTGGTGCACCTGTTCATGAAGTACCCGTCGAGAGCAGGATTTTTCATGGTCTTCATTATAGAAGTTTCAAGTTTTTCATCCAGCGCTTCATCGGCATCGAGGCTTAACACATACTCATTTGCCGCAAGGCTGAGCGCAAAATTTTTCTGTTCCACATAACCCAGGAAAGCCTGCAAATGAACTGTGGCTCCGTGTTCGCGCGCAATTGAAACAGTACGGTCGGTTGAATTTGAATCAACTACTATAATTTCGTCGGCAACTCTTTTAACTGATGCCAGGCATCGGCCGATGTTCTTTTCCTCGTTAAATGTTATAATTACAACCGAAAGCCTCATCAGAGTGACTATTTTTACTTAGCCTTAACACAGGTGCGACATTGAAGACACAAATAAATAACAAACCGCCATATATTCCTAAAAAGTGGGAAACGGTACCTTGTCCGTTTTGCAATGCCAACTCTCCGTCGTTGTACGAAAGATTCGGCAGTGAATTGCAATATAGCTATGTGAAATGCGGAAACTGCGGCCTCATCTACACTAATCCAAGGCCGGCCTACGACCAGGACTTTATTGACGCTGCGTATGCATCGTATTATCAATATGCAGATAACCTGACGTTAGAAGACCTGAATCATGTGAACGAATCGTCGTTGAAGATGTTTCAACAGGAGGTGGATCACATTGTTCAGTTCGATAAGGAACGAAGGGCGGTTCTTGATATAGGCAGTGGCATGGGAACCTTTCTTCTTGCCGCAAAAAAGTATTATGGCGACAATGCCGTAGGACTCGATGTATCGGTGCAGATGGCGAAATTCGTGGAAGCGAATGTAGCAGTGAAGGTTCATATTGGTCAATTTGAAGAATTCAGGCCTCCCCAGAAATTTTCGCTGATACACAAGAGCCATGTGCTGGAACATGTGCCGAATCCGAACAAATGGCTGCAACATGCCCGGGAGCTGCTTACACCGCAGGGTGTATTGGTGATCAACGTACCGAATAAGTTTGGCCTGGGTAACCG
>JAFAGE010000438.1 GCA_023423015.1 Bacteroidota bacterium | reverse complement strand
GTTTCAAAGCAATCCGTGGACAACCATGCTGCGCACCTGGATCACCGGACTTATAGCGACCGGATTGGCCTACTATGTGGCAGGTATATTTTAAAGATGTAAATAGCGGATGGAAAGTTCGTTGTCACCTTTCACTTTCTTCTTTCACCTTCCCCTTCGGCAACACGGCAGCCAGCATCATCGCAAACGAAGAAATAAGCATCAACCAGATTCCGAAATGTTTGTCGGGACATATTCCCCGGTAACAAGAGGAAAAAAGTATGAAAGTTTTTATGGCATAACCCAGGTTCAGCGCACACACCAGCAAATTCCAACGTTTGGCCCATAGTTTGGGAACGAGGTAGAAGACAGATGCAACGATAGCAAAAAAGATCAAAGCTTTGCCGGGCTTTCCATAAATATTTTCGTGCGAATAGAAGCCAGTAAAATACTGTTGGATATCGGGATGCCAGGTCCATTTCAGGAAACAGGATACTACCATCAGGACAGCTGCGCCTACGCCGAAATAATGGGAATACTTCATTACGCAAATGTATCGGAATAGTTATTGGCCCGTTGCGATCTTTGTAAATTGAGGATATGAAAACTACTCCAGTTGAAGATATTGACCGGATTGTATCGAAGGCAAATGTTGCTTTCCTTTCTTATCGGAAAACACCAGCTGCACAGCGGGCAGCTTTTCTCCGGGATGCAGGAAAAATGATCGATGCCGCGCGAAACGAACTCGCCAGGATTGCTGCCCGCGAAACAAACCTGGATACTGACCGGCTCAACGTAGAAATAGATCGCACAGTAAACCAATGTTACCTGTTTGCCGAACTGCTATCGGAAGGATCCTGGGTACGCGCCATCATTGATACAGCTTTGCCCGATCGCAAACCTTTGCCCAGGCCCGATTTGCGGCAGATGCAGGTTGCACTCGGACCTGTTGCTGTTTTCGGAGCCAGTAATTTTCCTTTTGCATATTCGGTATTTGGTGGCGACACAGTTGCCGCGCAGGCAGCGGGCTGCCCTGTTGTGTACAAAGTAAATCCCGGACACCCCGATACGTCCGATGCTGTTGCAGAAATAATTGTCAGCGCCGCAAACAAAAACAAATTGCCTGAAGGCATATTTGACATCGTTCATGGAGCGGCAAACGAAACGGGCGAAAGATTGGTAATGCATCCTGCGATAAAAGCAGTTGGCTTTACAGGATCACTCAGGGGAGGTCGCGCTTTGTTTGATGCAGCCGGTAGGAGAAGTGAACCTATTCCTGTTTATGCTGAGATGGGAAGCACCAATCCTGTATTCATTTTACCCCGTATTCTCGAAAAAGAAGCTGAGAAACTTGCCCAGGTACTCTATACTTCAAATACATCTGGTGCCGGCCAGTTCTGTACAAAACCCGGGATCATGATAACTCCGGAGGCACAGAAATCCCGGAAGTTCAGTGATCTTTTTGCCGCACAAATCCGGAACACCGAACCAAAAGCAATGCTTAATGAAGGAATACTGCAAAACTTCACACGCAGCATAGAAACACTCAGGAAAAAAGAAAAAGTGAAGTTGTTGCAGGTATCTCCAAACGGAAGCAACGACAAAACAGCGGCCTATGTTTTTCACACCTCTGCCGCTGAATTCCTGGGCGATGAAGAATTATCGGAAGAAATGTTCGGCCCGGGATCATTGCAGGTTTCTGCTTCCGGAATTGAAGAGATGATGAAAATTGCAGAAGTATTACCCGGACAGATCACCACTTCTGTATGGGGAACTGACGACGACCTTCGGGAGTATGCTGGCTTGATAGAGTACCTTCAACTCAAAGCAGGTCGTATTATTATCAACGGAGTTCCTACGGGAGTAGAAGTTACTGCAGCTATGAATCACGGTGGGCCGTATCCGGCCACAACAGACAGCAAGTTTACTTCAGTAGGCACTGAGTCCATTTACCGTTTTACGCGACCAGTTTGTTTTCAGAATTATCCCGATTTTCTTCTTCCGCCGGAACTTCAGAACAATAACCCCAGGAAGATCGTGCGAAAACTGAATGGAAAACTTACAGACTCTTCCGTCTGATCAGTACGAAAGGATTTTTGATTTTGTCTTTGCTGTTTTCAAGTATGAGTCGCGCAGCTGTTTCACCCATCTTTGCGTGGTCGGTAGTCATCACGGTAATACCATCGAGAAGTATTTCTTTCAATGGGCTATCGTTGTATGATACAATGCCGAGGTTTTTACCAATCTCCAATCCGTTTGCCCGGGCTTTTTTGATGATGGCGCAGAGATCATTTTCTTCAATTACGATATACGCTTCGCCGCTTTTTACCTCAGTGCTCTCGTTCACTTCTGCAATCACTTCAAATTTGAAATTATTCTGCATGCAGAATTTCCGGAATCCCATCTGGATGTCGGGAGAATACGATTCGTTGTGTGGGTATACAAGCAGAAGTTTATCATACTTCTTCAGCAGATCCAAGCCTTGCTCCAACGCGTCGACAATGTCGTTCTGAAAGTCCTGGTAAACTGCCCCGCACTTCAGATCGCTATAGGGAATATTCTTATCGAGTATGATGAGCTGATCGGTTGGAATGGTCTTGATCACCTTTAATGCTTCCGCCGGATCATCATAAAAGTGCGGCATGATTACAAAATAATCATAGTCGAACAGGTGATTTTCAATATGCTCTTTTAAGATGCCGGTATTGAAATGGTGTATCTTGATGTCTACCACGGCATTTTTGCCGATAGTGTTCACAAAAGCATTATAAATCTGTTTCTTATAATTACTGATTTTACTGAATAACAGCAGTACGCGGAAAGTTGCGTCGATATTGGTTTCATTTACGTAATAACCTTTCCCTTTAACCGAAATAATTATTCCCTTTTCGTGCAGGATGTTATAAGCCTTCTGAACGGTGTCGCGGGCAAGAAAATATTCATTGCTCAACTCGTTGATGGAATAAATCCGGTCGCCTTTCTTATAGTTTCCGCGCCGGATGGCATCAGTAATCGACTCAACGATCTGGAGATAGATCGGAGTGCGCTTCTCAGCATTAATATTCAGGAGTTTATTAACCATTGCCAAAAGTAGAGCTGCAAGTTAGCACTTCAATTGTTCTCTGCCATGAACATTGCTTCGGATCTCGCTTTCGGGGCTTATCAACGCAGGAATGCGGAGGCCACGCCGCCATCGACGTTTAACGTATTGCCTGTCGATTTATTCAATAACCCGCTGACAAACACGAAACAAGCATTGGCAATATCCTCGGGCAGTATTGTTTCGTTGAGTAAAGTACGTTTTGCATAAAATTGCGGAAGCTCATCTACGCTGATTCCGTACGCTTTTGCACGGCCCTCTGCCCAACCCCCGGCCCAGATGTTGGAGTCGGCGATAACTGCATCAGGATTCACTGTATTTACGCGGATTCCATCACTTCCAAGTTCCGCAGCCAGCAGCCGGCTCATATGTGCCTGTGCAGCTTTTGCTGATCCATAACCACTGTTATTCGGGCCTGCAAATATTGCGTTCTTCGATACGATGTTGATGATGTCGCCACCTATTCCCTGTTTCTTCATCACTTTCACTGCTTCTTTGGAAACAAGGAACTGGCCTTTCACCAGAATATTATACAAGCGATCCCAGTCTTCAGTGGAATGATCGGTCAACGACTTTGAAATGCTGATTCCGGCATTGTTCACTACCAGGTCTATTCCTCCAAACGCAAGTACAGCCGACACCAGCGCATTCTCCACGCTGCTTTCCTTTGTAACATCCAAAGCGGCAGAACTGACATTGTCCTTGCCGTACAACTTCATAAATTCCTGCGTCGCCTGTGCTATCCTTTCTTCATTCACGTCGTTGATGATCACACAAGCACCTTCCTCTGCAAACTTCTTTGCAATTGCTTTACCAATTCCCCCGCCACTGCCTGTCACCAGCGCAATACGGCCGGATAGTGCTTTGGGTTTTGGCATGCGTTGCAATTTAGCTTCTTCCAGAAGCCAGTATTCTATATTGAACGCTTCCTGTCGTGGCAGTGATGTGTATTCACTGATCGCTTCTGCACCACGCATCACATTTATTGCATTTACGTAGAATTCGCTTGCTACTCTTGCAGTTTGTTTGTCCTTTGCAAACGTGAACATACCCACTCCCCTGTATATAATAACAACAGGATTGGCATCACGCATTGCGGGACTATTGGCATGTTTGCACAACTCGTAATATTCCGCGTACATCTTGCGATACGCTTCAAACTGCGGTTGCAGTTTTTGTTTGAGCTCCTCTACATTATCAAGATTTTGTTCCGCATCAAGTTCAAGAACCATGGGGCTGATCTTGGTGCGAAGAAAATGGTCGGGGCAACTTGTACCCATCGGTGCTAATCTGTCGAGATCTTTTGAATTGATGAACTGCAGCACTTTTGCATCATCAGTAAAGTGCCCTACCATGCGGGTTTTTGAAGAACAAAATCCGCGCAACACAGGTGCGATAGCTGCCGCCTTCTGCGAACGCAGTTCGGGCGCTAATGCCTTCATCTTTTCTCCGCCAAATACAGGACGTTTTTTGCCTGTATTGTCTTCAAGGTATTGCGCACACCGCTCAATGACTTCGAGGGTGTTGATGTAAGATTCATAGGCAGTATCACCCCACGTGAATAAACCATGCGATCCCAGCATGATTCCACGAATACCAGGATTTTCGTCGAGGCAACGTTTCATCTGCAGGCCAAGTTCAAAACCCGGACGCTGCCAATCGACCCAACCGATTGTTCCGTTAAACAGTTCTTCGGTTATACGCTTTCCATCTTTAGCAGCGGCAATCGCGATTGCGGCATCAGGATGGAGATGATCAATATGTTTAAAAGGCAGAAATCCATGAAGCGGCGTATCAATTGATGGCGCCTTCGATGAAAGATCGAATATGCAATGGTTAAATAATTCCACCATCTCGTCTTCGTGTTCTACACCGCGGTAAACTTTTACCAGGCTGCGAAGCCTGTCGACATACAATGCTGCGAGTCCACTTTTCTTTAGTGTACCAAGGTCGCCACCGGAACCTTTTACCCACATTACTTCTTTTTGTTCACCGGTGAGCGGATCACGCGCCATCACTTTACACGAAGTATTTCCCCCACCATAGTTGGTGAGCCTCAGGTCGGCACCAAGGAGATTTGAACGATAGATCAGCAGCCCGACTTCGTCGTCGCCGAACGATGCCGCAGTTTTTTCGTCCCATAAATAGCTTACGTGTCTGAACTGATCTTTTCCAATCTCAATGGCCATATGGCAGATAGGTTTGAAGTCGAAGATAAGGTTTCACTGCCTGCGCAGTTGAAGAATTCACACTAAAAGTATCAGAACAGTTGTTGGTAGCTGTCATGCTGTGTGATGCTTTACACCTATCTTCGCCGCAAGTAACAGAAACAGGCAACAAGTACAAAACAGAATGGCTCTATTGGAAAAGCAGTTGGTGGTGAAAAAATCCACTTTGCCCAATGCGGGAAAAGGTTTGTTTACAAAGAAACCGATACCCAAGGGAGCAAGGATCGTCGAATACAAAGGAAAGATTACCAGCTGGAAAGACGCAGATCACCGCAATGGCGGCAACGGTTACATTTACTACGTAAAACGTTATCACGTTATAGACGCGCTTCCCTATAAAAAAGCACTCGCCCGCTATGCCAACGATGCACGCGGCATTGTACGGGTAAAAGGAATTACCAACAATTCCGAATATGTTGAAGATGGATTAAAAGCGTATATCACCTCCACAAAAGACATCCCCGCCAATGGAGAAATCTTTGTTGGCTACGGTAAAGAATACTGGGATGTGATTCGCGATAACATTAAGAATAACAAGAAAAAATAATCAGTCCTTCACCATTGCAATAAACACCGCGCCGGCATCGGTTGTACTCTTTGGACTATTCAACAGATCATCTGCCGCCTTCCCTCCTTCCGGGTAATGACGCAGCACCACGATCGCTGTACCTTCTGCTGCATTGGTTGTAATCCAGCGACTATTTACTCCCAATGGCATTCCATTGATATCATTGTCAAAATTACCAACAGTGATTCCCATGTTGGCTGAAGGCTCATAGTAAAAGCGATGATTCTCTGATTCGGCAGTTACTTCTTCCGTGATGTTTTCTGCCGGAGTACGGGACTTGTTCCACACTGTTACTTTCACATCATATTCTTCGTTTGTTTGAAGCAGCAAAGTATCTGCATAGGGAATTTCACCGCCCGGGCCATCGACATCTTCCCACATAAACACAGACGTAGAGCCATCCGACTTTTTAGTGAACTGCAGCTCAACAGTTGTAATCAGTTCATTGTCGTTTTCCTCGGCAGGCTGGTTTTCTTTTTTGCAGGACATTGCAAGGAAAACAACGGGTAAACACCAGGCAAAAATTCTCTTCATCGTAATATCATTGTTTTTGAATAGGAACCTTAAGCATGAGTGTCACATTCCTCCCCATCTCATCCGTGTAATAGCGAAAACTATTCAGGTAGTCGCGGTATGTCACGTTCAATGCATTGCGCACCGCGATCGACGCTGTAATTGCAGTTCCAAAAGCGCTTATGGTAGATGAAGCGCTAATGTTGAGTAGTGTATACGCACCGGGCGGTTCTTTGTAATCCTGCTTACCATATTCGTCAGAAGGCACCCGGGGTGAAAATGTAGACACCAATTCAGCAGAAATATAACTATTGGTAAATTTTCCACCATCCCTGATGTTATACACAAGTTCGTTCCGCCACCTGTCTGCCGGCATCAATATCAACCAGTCGTCTATTGCACGATTAGTGGCTCTCAGCAGCGACAACCTGGATGTAATCTGCCACTGGGGGATAAATGTATAACTCACGGATGCATCCATACCGCGCAACAAAGCATTCGTTTGCCTGTAACGGATTAAGGGAAACGCTCCTACTATCGTGAGTACCGGCTGATCGGGTTCCGGTTGCTGGAAAATGAAATTGCGAATGTTATTGTGATAAAAGTAGATTTCCGCACTCAGTGTTTTTTTCCTGTTGTCGAATGCGAGAGAACCTGAAAAGTTGAGCGACTTCTCCGGCTTCAGCGAAGCATCCCCCTGTTCGTATGTTCCTGAACCTTCGTGAATGCCATCTACCAGCAATTCGTTTACATGCGGCGCGCGCGACGTGTAGGCAACACCCCCGTTCAACCTGAAATTTCTTCCAAACCTGTATTCAGCTTCAATAGAAGACCCCGCAGTGAAAAAATCGAATGTATGGTCCACTCTTTCACCATTAAATCTCATGCGGTTTGTTCTTATGCTTTTATCATCTGCCCGCAAGCCCGCTTCTATTGAAAGCCTGTTCTTACTCCATTTCTCAATCCAGAAAGCGCCGAATGTCTGCGATTTGTAGTTGGGAATAAGATATCTGCCTGAGTAACTATTGTCTTGCTGAATTAACGAAATCCCGGCCGAACCTTTAATATTTTTGAAAGAAGGATGCTCATACATCAGCTCCTGTGATGTGGTAATTATTGCAAGGCTTACCTGGGGTTTCGCATTCGAAGAACTACGCACAATATCGAATTCACTGCGATGATTGTATTGCCCGCCAAAAATTAAGCTGAAACGATGTTCATTCTTGTTGTACACAGCCCGCATTTTGAAAAGACGATGAACCACTTCCTGTCGCGGCCTGCGAATGGTATAGGAATTCTCCCCGAGAAACACATCATTGGGTTTCGAAAGCGAAATAACATTCATCAGGTCGGTGAGGTTACCAATGTGCGAACCGGGAAATATACCGATCTGCGAGGCAAACTCACTATAATAAGCCTGCAGCTGGTAATGTTTTTCCTTCCAGTTGGCAGCGACTGAAAAATTTTGTTCCGAGAACCCGGTGTTGTTCAACCTGTAGTCCGGCGTCCGCACATTGGCGGCTTTTTTATATGTGCCCTGGATACGATACGACAATGCCGATAATTTTTCGGGTTGATGTTCGAAAATTCCCGACGCTACGAACTGCCCGTTGTTGGTGGAATATGCCGTATTTATTTCTGCATTATACCCGGGAAGTGTTCTCAATGGTTTTGGATCGATGATTACTGCACCTCCGATAGCATCCGATCCGTAACGTAATGCTTCAGCCCCCTTTATGATCGACACGCGATCTGCCACATATGTGTCGATCTCAGGTGCATGTTCATTTCCCCATTGCTGGCCCTCCTGGCGCACCCCATTGTTGATCGTCAACACACGATTGCTATGCAATCCATGGATAACAGGTTTGGTAATGGTAGTTCCTGTCTGAAGAAGGTTTACGCCATTGATGTTTGCCAATGCCTCCCCGATATTACCCGGTCGCGCAAGTTCAAGATGGTGTTCATCAAGCTTGCGCATGAAGCTATTATCATGTACATGCTTTGGTGCCTCTACCACCACTTCCTGCAGGTTGTACCTGAGGTGTGGCATCAATACGTCGAGGTGAAAGTTTTTTGAAAGCGTGATAGTTTTGGTAACGGTTTCGCAGCCTGCGTGGCTCACTTCAACCTGGTAGGTTCCCGGACAAATATTGTTGTATTTGAAGTCGCCATTAGCATCCGTAATAAACTGAACGTTCAGCTCTTTTATCAGTATGGTGGCACCCGCCAGTTTTTCCTTGGTGTCGGCGTCTTCAATATGTCCGGATAATACCAGGACACAATCCTGGCCCTGAACAGGCAGGATGAACAATACCATCAACAGCAACGTGGTAAATCGGCTCATCGCCGCAAAGATGAGCATTTTTGTAACAATGTTGCAAAAAATGTGGAAAGTTGGTAAAGATCAGCGCTCGGATTCAGCCAGCAGCTCCTGAAGATCCAATTCTTCTGTGACCATGGCAATGTTGCCATCGCTGCTGCGAGGCCATTCGGAACGAGGGCGGTCCCAATAAAGTTCTACGCCATTCCCATCAGGATCGTTCATATAAAGGGCCTGTGAAACGCCATGATCGGCAGCACCTGTCAGCGGGTACTTTGCCGCAATAAGTCGCTTCAGGACAATTGCAAGGTCTTTCCGCGTTGGGTATAAAATTGCAGTATGGTAGAGCCCGCATGCGCGAACAGGAGCAGGTCCGGCATTTCTACTGTGCCAGGTATTCAGGCCGATATGATGATGATAACCGCCGGCAGATAGGAATACGGCGGCGTCGCCATACCATTGCGTTATTTCGAAGCCGAGTATATCCCGATAGAAGGTTAAAGCTTTGGGAAGATCCGACACTTTAAGATGCACGTGTCCTATGCCCGTGCCCGGCGGAACCGTATAATCCATATGGTATAATTTATAGCCTTTCCCGTCATATGGGTTTTGGATTTAGCTTCGGATTTCCCCGTTGGTGCCAGTACGGGTAGATAGGTGGTTGTTCACTTGCAGCATCGAGGCGGTTTACCTGCTCTCGGGTTAGGTTCCAGCCAACAGCTCCAAGGTTCTGTTTTAACTGTTCTTCGTTTCGTGCGCCAACGATGATATTCACCACAGTGGGTCTCTGTAATAACCAGTTGAGAGAAACCTGTGCAATTGACTTACCGGTTTCTTTGGAAATTTCATCAAGTACGTCGATCAGGTTGTAAAAGAATTCATTAGAAGGCTGCGGACCTTGCCCTCCACCCTGTGCAATTCTTGTTTCGGAAGGCATAGGTTGATTTCGTCTGAACTTGCCCGTTAGTTTACCCGCAGAAAGCGGGCTCCATACCAGAGTTCCAACTTTCTGGTCGATGCCGAGTGGCATCAGCTCCCATTCAAATTCCCGGTTCAGCAAAGAGTAATACGCCTGGTGCGCAACATATTTCGACCAGCCATAGCGTTCCGATACCGACAACGATTTCATCAGGTGCCATCCTGAAAAATTGGAGCACGCAATGTATCTCACCTTACCGCTGGTTACAAGATTATCGAGCGTCTTCAATGTTTCTTCTATCGGAGTATTGGTGTCGAAGCCGTGCATGTGGTATATGTCAATGTAATCGGTCTTCAACCTCCGGAGACTTTCTTCGCATTGACGGGTGATATGATAGCGCGACGATCCATAGTCGTTCACTCCTTCACCCATCGAAAAGGTTCCTTTTGTTGAAATGATCACTTTGTCGCGCAGGCCAGACAGCGCCTCACCAAGAATTTCTTCTGACACACCACGCGAGTAAGTGTTTGCCGTGTCGAACATGTTTACTCCGGCATCAAGGCAGAGGTGCACAAGGCGCGAAGCATCTTCCACCTGTGTATTGCCCCATGTTTTGAAGAAGTCGCCCTTGCCTCCAAATGTTGCTGTTCCAAAACTTAAAACGGGAATCCGCAACCCGGATCCCCCTAACTGACGATATTCCATTAGTTACTGTAAATATGATGTTCTTCAATCTCCGCTATCACCTCTCACCTTTCACGACTTAATATACACTTCGCCTTTGTACGGATGAATAGTTGAATAAAACGAATAGCCTGCAACATGAAGCAGGTAGTAACCCATAATATCGCACCAGCAAATTTCCTCTTTGAATGCCTCTATTTGTGGCAGCTTGCCGCGCTGGCAGCTGTTTTCTTTATCATAATCGTAATCACCACCATTTTCCTGGCACCACTTTTCGAAGGCGATCAATTCTGCGGGATCTGAAAAAATGATTTTAAAGTAAGTTTCTTCTTTAACAGATTTCAGGTCGTCGTTGATGTAGTGGTGATACTTGTGCCTGTGCCTGATAATTTTCGCCGTATACATATGTTTCATTCATTTCGTCTCTTGCATCACCTTACATCAGCACCTAGTATTGTCCGGCCAACGTTTGTGCCTCGTCGCGATGCATCAGAAGCGCCGGAACCTTTCCACGGGCGTAATCTTTCAATCTCCAATTATTGCCGATGCTGTGAGCGTTTTCAAACAGGTTTACTGCATTAACATGATCAATCAGCTGGTTGTGTATGTAAGCTGAATCAAAACTTCTTCCTTTCAGGTTCAGCAGGGCCGCCCTGAGTTGAACATGGCGGGGTGCAAGTGTATCC
>JAFAGE010000435.1 GCA_023423015.1 Bacteroidota bacterium | reverse complement strand
TTTACTCATCTCAGCCACCAGATGGGATTACACGAGGATATAAACAGCGATCTCCCCGATGGCATTGAGTTAGCTTACGACCGTCTTGTTATTTCACTGTAATTCTGCCATTAAATACCTATCGATTGCGGATAATGGCATACTACATTGCCGTAAAGCCTGATTATGGAAGGAAAAGAATACCTCGCGTTTACGAAGAAGGAGCGCAAGGGAATTGCGCTGTTGTTAGTGATACTCGTCGCCGTTATATTTCTCCCGCGAATTTTCGGGAAGAATGAACATGCAAAATTTGCGCAATACGAAGCAGAAAGCGCCTCAGGAAATTCTGGCATAGAAGTTCCGGAAAGTACTGTCCACCAGAATCAAGAGATTTCGACACCGCGCAATTCCGACAAGACGCCTGTAAATAAAAATAGCCCGAGGTATGCTTTATTTACTCCTTCTGCAAAACACCACGTTAAAGCAAGAAAAAAAATAGAACCTTTCGAGATCAACCAGGCGGATACAAGCGCATTCATTGCGCTACCGATGATCGGTAGCAAGCTGGCGCAGCGCATTGTCAATTTCCGGGAGAAATTAGGTGGTTTTGTGCGTGTACAACAGGTAGGAGAAGTTTATGGGGTAAATGATACCGTATTTACGATCATCAAACCATACCTTATTTGTGATGCTTCATTGGCGAAAAAGATCAGGATAAACTCTGCAGATGTTAAAACGCTCGCGTCACATCCGTACATACGCTGGCAGTGGGCTAATGCCATTGTTAATTACCGTTCGCAGCATGCACATTTTAAATCAATCCGCGACCTGGAGCAGATACATAACACGGACTCTGCAGCTTTAAGCAGATTGGAAATGTATATTACATTTGAATGATTGAATTAATTGCTACTTAAACCAATTAATTTTAATTTAAGTTGTCGAATCAATACAATGAATGCATCCAGCTTCCCTGTTTAGCCGTACCTCACTCATACAACAACTCCGGCAGCGCCAGCAGTGGGATATTGTGATCATCGGAGGTGGAGCCACAGGCCTGGGAACTGCAGTTGATGCAGCGAGCAGAGGTTATTCAACATTGTTGCTTGAGCAGCACGACTTTGCAAAAGGCACATCGAGCAGAAGCACAAAGCTGGTGCACGGTGGAGTCAGATACCTTGCACAAGGCGATCTGAAGCTGGTATACAGTGCCCTGCGTGAACGAAACATTCTTGCTCGTAACGCACCTCACATTGTGAGGAAGCAGTCTTTTATAGTTCCGTGTTATAGTATGTGGGACCTGCTGAAATATGGAACGGGTCTTAAGCTATACGATCTGCTTGCCGGCAGGTTTAGTTTCGGCAGTTCACGAATTCTGTCGGTGAACAAAACGAAGTCCTTGCTCCCCACAATTGCAACGAAACGTTTGCGCGGCGGAATCAGATATTTTGACGGACAATTTGATGATTCGAGGCTCGCCATCAACCTGGCTCAGTCGGCCATAGAACTCGGAGCGGTTGTGCTCAATTATTTTAAGGTGTCGGGAATTCGAAAGCAAGATGAAAAAATAAACGGTGTTGTAGCCTACGACGAGGAAACAGGAGAAGAGTTTGAGATCTCTGCGAAAGTTGTGGTGAATGCCACCGGCGTGTTTGTAGACGATATATTGAAGATGGATGAACCTGCTGCAGGCAAACTGGTGCGTTCAAGCCGCGGTGTTCACCTCGTTGTAAAACAAAAATACCTGCAGAGTGAGAATGCTTTGATGATTCCTAAAACATCGGATGGAAGGGTGTTGTTCGCCGTTCCCTGGTACGATCATGTGGTAATCGGAACAACCGATACGCCTATAGAGGATAATGCACTTGAACCGGCAGTACCACTTACAGAAGTGCAATTCATTCTCGACAACATCAAACAATATTTTTCTCATCCGCCAGAAGCAAACGATATTCTGTGCGTATTTGCGGGCTTACGGCCGCTGGCAGCAGAAAGGAAAAGCGGTGACCCGGCTGCAACAAAGGAATTGTCGCGCGACCATAAGCTTATCATCAGCAAATCGGGACTTGTAACAATCACCGGCGGAAAGTGGACCACGTACAGGAAAATGGCCGAAGAAACCATCAATGAAGCAGCGCGGGTTGGAGGACTGAACATCGTGAAGAGCAATACGGCAACGCTTGCGGTGCATGGAGCATCGGCTTCAATCAGCGAACGGTTGGGAATCTATGGGAAAGATGCGGAAGCGATCAGGGAATTGATGAAGGAGCCCTCCGGCTCTGATCTGATTATCAACGGGCATCCTTACACGAAAGCAGAAGTACGCTGGGCGGTTCGCAATGAAATGGCCCGGACCGTTGAAGATGTTGTTGCCCGCCGGCTAAGATTGCTGTTCCTCGACGTGGAAGCCGCTGTGGAAGCTGCACCGGTAGTTGCTGAAATCATTGCCGATGAACTAGGATACGACGAAAAAAGAATAAAAGGTCAACTCCATGAATTTTTTAAAATTGCATCTTACTACCGGTTAAAACCGTAAAAACGATTGCATGCAGGAATACATCTTATCACTCGACCAGGGCACTACGAGTTCCCGAGCCATATTGTTCGATTCAAGCGGCCAGATAGTAACAATTGCCCAGAAAGAATTTACACAGATTTACCCGCAGCCAGGATATGT
>JAFAGE010000433.1 GCA_023423015.1 Bacteroidota bacterium | reverse complement strand
CTTCTGATGTGAATAAGAGACAGGGGCGGGGCGCTGAAGAGCGGAGGACGTATGGACGTGAGCGGTGAAAAATGAAAGGTGAAAAGAGATTAAAGTATTTCCATGACAGAATTCTTAATATTCTGCGATATTTTCTCCGTCGGTACGTCGTTCGCGTCTTCGCCGAATGGGTCTTCTATTTCTTCGGCTATCAGTTCAAGGCTGGCGAGTACATAAAAAATAAACACTACAACGGGTATTACAATGTATCCGAGGCTGAATACAAAACCGAAAGGAAGTGTCATGATGTAAATGAAAATAAACTTCTTGATGAACACGGTGTATGAATACGGGATCGGTGTATTCTTAATCCGTTCACAGGCCCCGCAGATATCGGTGAATGATGCCAGCTCATTATTCAACACAATCAGTTGTTCTCCTGTTATCACCTGGCGCTTGTATAAATCCTGCACGTGCCTGTACATGAGCGACGCAAGTTGATTCGGCACATGACGACTGTGATCTATAGTTTTGAAAATTTCATGGTTATGTTCATCATCTTCAAATAACTCCATCTGCAGTTTTTTGGTGCGAAGATGGTTGTGCAGGGATAAAGCGTATGCCGGTATGATGCGTGCGAAAAATGCGCGTTGGGCTACATCTTCATGCGGAATAAATGCGCCGATTTTCAGCGCGAGGTTGCGGCTGTTGTTTACCAACATACCCCACAGGCGACGGCCTTCCCACCACCTGTCGTACGCAGTGTTCGTTCTAAACACCAGCAGCATTGAAATAGCAAAGCCCAGCAGGCTATGCATCACCGGAATATTTTTGATGTGGCTGTTTTCCGACAATTTCCAGTATTCAATTTCGAGGTAAGCGATGATAAACGAATAAACCGCAATTCCGATCATCAGTGGAAGCAGTTTACGAAATGTATCAGCCTTGTGTAAGTGAAAAATATAGGTGAACCAGCTTTTGGGGTCGTACATGATCATGCGCAAAAATAATCACTGGCATGTATACGGATTTCACTGTTTGCAGTCGTATATATACTAGATTTTATTCTGATTGCATTCGGTAGCTTTAGGAAGCTTATTTACTCACCCATCATACGTCTCAGCTTTTTTTGTTTTATCCCTTCCAGTCATGGCGGGGATTTTTCTTTGTGGCAGGCAGGATAATTGCATTTAAAAGTGAAAAACGAATCTCATGCAGGAAAGAAACAACAAGCCTGAAGACAAGAATACAAAGCACGAAAACCAACACCCCTCCTACGAAGAAGGTTCAAAGTCGGATCCGCAGATGACCGAACTGGAAGGTTTGAAAGAAGGTGGAAGAGAACCTCATGTGCACAAAGAAGATATGCCCAGGAGCGGCGAAAAGAACAACGAATAATACTAGCCGTTGTTCCTGGCAACAGCTTCCATCAGTCCCCTGATGTAGCCGAGCGCATATAAAATGCCTACATTGCTGTAGCCGGCGTGTTCATTCGAATCGCCGGCCATGGTAGGCACGTGATCGGGTCTTATCGCTCCTTTGAAACCTATGTCGTAATAGGATTTCATTGCGGCATACATGTCAATGTTGCCTTCATCGTGAAAGGTTTCTTCAAACTGGTATTTGCCACCACGCACATTTCGGAAGTGAACAAAATGTATCTTCTCCTTCCCGAAATCTTTTACCAGTGTCGGAATATCAGCACCCATCAGGGCAAAGTTTCCCTGGCACATTGTAATACCATTAGAAGGACTCGGATAAATATTCAGCATGCGCTTGAAATTGTCTACCGTGTTCATGATTCTGCCTATGCCTTTGATACTGTCAACCTGCGGATCGTCGGGGTGCATTGCCAGTTTCATCCCGATCTTCTCTGCTTCGGGAACAACGGCTTTCAGGAAGTACTCCAGCGTTTTCCAAAGCGTTTCTTTCGACACTTCTCCGTATTTCGTTAAGGGTGCGTTTTTTACTTTTTCGTAATCGAACGCCGTTACCAGGGCGCCTCCCCTTCCTTTCTGGTCGTTGCTGGTGCGGTACCAGCCAATTACCGGCATCCAGTTATAACATATTACATCAATGCCGGCGTGTTGTTTCAGGTTCTTCATGAAGGTTATGAAGTTTTCAATTTCTTCATCCCTCCCTTCCAATCCCAGCTTTGTTTTTTCACCCAAAGCTGGCGGACCTTCCACCACATTCCATTTTAAGCCGGCTTTTTTCCACATTTCTTTATTGGCGATAATAGCTTTTGCCTCCCAGGGCTTCACGCCTTCGGGTGGGCGAACACCTGTTACCGCTCCCATCACATCCATCTGGATGGAATAGGAAACGCGTTGCTGATCGGGTCCCCAGAAGTAGGCCTCACTCAGCTCCATGCCCGCATCCCGGGCATATTCCCGCGTTTTTTTCTGCTTTTTTCCTTCTGCAGCCAAAACTACTCCAGGAGCACCGGCGGTAGTTAATGCAGCGATCGTAGCTGCCTTCTGAATGAAACTCCGTCTGTTATGCGACATATGGCGAGTTTTTATAAATGGTCTTTAAAAGATGAAAATTCTCCGGATCGTATTTTTACTATTGCGTTTGCGGAAAACAATATCCAACTTTGAACTCTGACTCCAATCCTCCTTTAGAACAACCTCCCGTTCTCAATTTCCAATTTTCCTGCACATCCAATCTCTTAGGTTCTAACCTAGATCCTAACATCCTGTGGGCACCCGTAACAATTCGTCTGAACCCTTAAAAAACCCTGAAATGAAAATCTTTACCCACAGAGCCCATTCGTCTGCCAAACCGGAAATGCAGGATAAAGTCCGGAAGACGATTCTCCTCATTCTTTTTATCTCTCTTGCTATCACAGCCCTGGCTGATTCCGTTCTGATATTCAGTAATGCCTCATCTGTACCATTGCATATATATGCCCCTGCTGATTTCAACGGAATTCCGCAGATCGCAGTAAAATAAAGTCTACCTCTGGCACCAATCAAAAACAAACACCTGCATGTATTTCAATTTAACGAAATAACACGCAGGTGTTTTTATTTTTAGTTCTACAATTCTTTCACGCGAATGTTGCGGAACCTGAGCACTGATCCGTGCCCGAGAAACCCGATATGGCCTTTTTCTCTTTTTACTCCGGGATGATCCTGCTTGTCGAGCGTTCCATTCGCACTGGCAGTTTTGATGTCGCCATCAAGAATAACCGTGCCGTTCAGGGTTACCTTCACCCTGGAACCTTTTACTACCACTTCCTGGTAATTCCATTGGCCAAGTGGTTTTAGGAAACCTCTTTTGGCAGGAATAACTCCGTATACGGATCCATGATACTGGTAGTCTTTCAGTTCTTTGTATATGTCGGCATCATTGTCGAGTATCTGCAGCTCCATTCCTGCATATGCTGCATCGCCTTCCAGCGGTGCTCGGATAGCTAGTCCATTGTTTGCACCCGGAGTTAGCATAAACTCGAAACGGAATACAAAATCCTTGTATTCTTTTTCAGTGAAAAGGTTTCCGCCTCCGCCACCTTCCGACGGCTTGATCACTAGCTCGTTGCCTTCAATCACATAATCCTTTTTGTTACCCACCCATTTATCGAGATTGGTACCATTGAACAGCAGTTCAAAATTTTCCTTTTTCTCTTCGGCCGGCAATTCAAAAGGCCTTGAACCTGGCAATTCTTTTATGTAGAGGTTACGGTATGCCACATAAGTACCATGCGCCTGCAACTCAATCTGCTCTTTCGGAAATAATGGTTGTTTACGATCCCAGAAATTTTCGAGAGTAACATTATCGGTTACCAGTTGACCATTGAGGTAAACTGTAACCTTATCACCCTTCATGATGATGCGGAAGTTGTTCCACTCGCCTACTGGGTTGTCTGCAACTACCAGGGGTTTGCTCGCATTTTTCTCATTATTGTAGAGTCCTCCCGAGCCAACTTCTGCGCCCACATCGTGGCGTGATGTGTCCCAGATCTGCACCTGGGGTGTTCCTCTCAGGTAAATGCCCGCATCCCCGTCCGGTGTAATTTTCCAGTCAACCAGCATTTCAAAATCTTCATACTGTTTTACTGTAGCCAGGTTTTCTCCTTTTCCGGTAAATACCAGTAATCCATCTTTCGCTTCCCATCCGTCTTTAACCTTAGCGTCAGCTTTCTTCTGTGCTTCAGCTAATGCTTTCGGCGACATAGCTGCGCGCTTGATCGGATCTTCCACCAGGCCCTTCCAGCCATCGAGATTTTTGCCATTAAATAATGGAACGAATCCTTCGCCGGCAGGCATTTCAGCCAGGTGTTTTCTTATCGCTTCTTTCTGGTAGTCGGTGTCCTGTCCTTTGAGCAAGCCCGACACCTTCTGCAACAATTCGCGCACATATGTGCCGTTGAATTCCGGATGCGACAAGGCAATATTCATTGCAGCAAAAGCTGCGTCTGTTTGCACAGCGGGATTTGAAAGATGATCGCCAACAAACACCAGCGATAGATAGGTCTGGTTTCTTCCTGCCTGCTGAATAATCCTTTTCTTCTGGCTGTCGGAAGTTGCGAGTTCCATTGCTTCCTGCAGCATCAGCACTTTCTGGTCTGCCGGCAGGTTTGCGTGTTGGATGATATTGATGTAACCATCCACTGCTGCGCTCTTATCTGCACCGCCTGCTTTTGCAATCTGCAGAAGCATTGATGCAGAACGGGCATCGCGGTTTTTTGCAAGAGCAGCAACTACTGTTTTCTTAGCATCATCTGAACCGTCTTTGTATATTTTCCCAACTGCTGCAAGCGCCTGTTTACCACCGATCGCGGCCAGTGTTGGAGCGAACAGGTATCGTTTGTCTGCAGCTGCATTGCTCATTTCCGAAGTAATTGTTTCGGTACGTTTTACAGTATCGCCAATTTCTGCCGAAGCAGCAGTAACAGCGTTTTGCACGTGCATCAACTCTTTTTTATCACTGGTTTTGAGCAAACCAAATAATTGGGGAAGATCGTTTTGTTGTACCACAGATGCAAGCGCACGATAAGCTGCATTACTTACTGTAGTGTCTGAACTTTTTAACAGGCTAAAGACTTTTTTGCCCGCAGATGTTTCGCGGCGTGATGCGAGCACATCGAGCGCTGCTGCTGAACCTGCTGCAGGCAAACCGTCAATTTGCGAAACAAGAGCGTCGCCAAATTTATCTGCACGCACACGAAGCAAAGCCGCTTTTGCTGTAGCAATGTCGCCCGACTTTCCTTGTTTCAAAACAGACGACAACAAGCGCACGGCCTCTTCACCGTTATATAAAGAGGGTATAGCATTGATAGCTGCATGCCTCACTTCTTCATTTGCATCATTCAGGTAGCTGGCAACAGCAGTATTTACGTTCTTATCATCTTTTGTCTGTGCAAGAAAATAGATGATCTGCGATTTGGCTTCAGGCTTTGCCGATTTAAGAGCAGCTATCCACTGTTTGTTCGCGGCTTCGTTCCGGTTCTTAGCAGCCAGGCGTAAAGCAGCTCCACGATACTCGCTGTCGGCATCACTCATAGCTTTTACAAGCAGAGGTTGTGCTTTCTCCCTATTTACGCTGCCGAGCAGGTTTAGTGCTGCGATACGCGCATTGGTACTTTTTGCTGCGGTTGCCTCTGTAAGAAGCTGGTTTGAGAGTTCCCCTGCCTTCTGGGCACCATTTGCTGCCTGCGAAAGTTTAGCCAGGTAAGAAATGTACGAAGCCGTAGCACCTGAGTTGTCGAGGCGGAACTTTTCATTCTTCGCCGCATCGTGCAGCAGTTTTGCGGAAGCAGGATCCCCAATCGATGCAAGCGCATAAGCCACTGCTTTTTTCATAGCAGCATCTCCCTTTGCGTATTCGTTTGCGATTGCAGCAGCAGCAGGGGCATAAGCCATAAATCCTAGTCCTTCCACCACTGAGGCTTTATCTTTTGTATTCGACTCGCTTAATGAAGCAAGCAGCAATTTTCCTGCAGCTTCCGACTTCACCTGGGCTATTGCACGCGCCGCAGGGCCAGCATGTACTTCGTTGTTCAGATAGGGAGCAAGACAAGACAATGAGGCATCATCACCAACCAGTTGAAGCTGGCGTATGATGAAGTTGATATTAGAAGCATCGCTCAGTTTCTTCAAAGAATTGCAGTAAACCTGAACGGCTGTACTTCTTTCACTTTGCCTGCCTTCCATTACCGAAGAGCTGTAAGCTGAGATGGCATATTCCAATGCTGTATTATCTCCTTTGCCTTCTGGCGAAAGCATGCTTACCATTTGCTGCAAACCTTCGCTACCTAATTTTCCCAATTCAGTTACGTTTGCATCGTATTGTTTTTTATCGGCGGCCGGAAACTTAGCGAGAACATCAGCCACGCGCGTTGTGAGTGTTCGCTGGTCGGCGTTTTGTTGTGCATTAAGATTAAGTGTACAGATAAATAATAGTAACCCTATAATATATTTCATGATGATATTACTGATAAAGATGAACGTTAAGCAATGATCCACGGTGCGCGTGCCGGTTGGTCGATCAGCCGGTTTGCTGCTTCGTCGTCGATGAATAATTGTTTTTCGGGATCGAATTTGAG
>JAFAGE010000311.1 GCA_023423015.1 Bacteroidota bacterium | reverse complement strand
GGTTAACGTAAGGATTGCTACAAGTATTATCGCCGCATCAAGACCCCATGCGCCGGCGACAATCCCTGTTAATACCGCGCCGATGGCGTAGCCTAAATCGCGCCATAGCCGGAATACTCCTATGCTTTCTGGCCTGTCTATCGGGTTGGTATTTTCTGCTATGCTTGCCAGGAAGGTTGGATAGACTAACGCTGTTCCCCAGCCGAGCATAATTGATATCAGGATAAAATGATAAAAGATTTGCGCCCATATGAGCAGCATCAACGCTACCGCTTGAATGAACATTCCCCAATAAAGTAGTTTTTTCTTCCTGTATTTGTCGGCCATTGGTCCGGTTATCAGTTGCCCGATTCCCCACACAGCAGGATAGGTGCCTGCAACAATACCAATTTCAGAAATTTCAAATCCTTTTGAGGCCAGCAACACCGGAAATATTCCCCATACCATTCCGTCGTTCAGGTTGTTTATCAAACCAGCCTGTGTTACCGATCCCAGAGTTTTGTTTTTCCAGGTTGTTTCCCGGAAAACGTGTTTTAGTTTTGGAACGTTACTTATTTGAACTTCCTTAACGGCATGTTTTCTTGTGTCGCGTACAAAAAAAATGCTGCAGAAAAGACCGAGAATAATCAATGCCACACCCACATAAAAAGGGTAAGGGCGTAAACCGTATTCTCCGGCTATCCAGCCCGTGAGCACAGCCACGAATGCTACAGCCAGGTAGCCCGCAAATTCATTCAACCCCATTGCGAGTCCTCTTTGTTTCTCGCCTACGAGATCAATTTTCATAACGACTGTACTCGACCACGCGAGGCCCTGGTTAATACCCAGGAGTACATTTGCTGCAATGATCCAGTTCCAGCTTGTAGCAAACATCAGGATGAAAGGAATCGGGCTGGCTACTATCCACCCTGCAATGAGCAGATTTTTCCTGCCAAAACGGTTTGCCAGCGCACCCGCATAATAATTGGTGATCGCCTTTACTATACCAAATACGATAATGAACGACAACATCGCCGTATTTACCGGCAATGCAAATTCCTCGGTTGCAATATGTGGCAGGATCGTACGCTCGAGTCCAATCATACCGCCTACAAAACCGTTAACTATAACAAGGAGCGTAAACTGCTTCCAGTTTGCTTTTAACCCCAGGTGTATCTCACCGGTCTGTTCATTATTCAACGGCATATAAGTCCGCGATTATTTCACCTGAAATTCAGGTAGTGATATTTCGCTGTAAGTTGCTATTAATTTTTGAACAGTGCGCTCCCGTGCCGTTCTCCGTTTTATGTGCTCATATGAGCAGCAATTTGCCCAACGAAGTTCAAACCCGCAATGCGCCCGGCGTTGGGCTTGGATTATATATATCATCGGAAATATTCCATCGCCATGGCGGAACGATACATGTAGATAGTGAGCTTGGTGTGGGATCTACCTTCTATTTCCTTTTACCCATCAATGAATAACTTTTTCACCTCTCACTTTTCACCTCTCACCTCAAAAATGCTTCCACTGCCACATCCACCATTGTTCGTGCGGGGGTGCGGATTTAAAGATGCGGAAGTTTGGCTGGCGTTCGGCGTGACGCGACATTTCAAGCTTCAGGCTGTAATTGCCTTTTACGAGTGATGCCAGATACGACTGCGAAGGATATAAATCTGCAGTATCCAGTTGTAATATTGTGGCGCCTTCAAAATCGAAACGCATTTTATTATAGCCATCAACGTAAAGCACGTACGTGCCATCTTCAGGAATATACAGCGATCCCTGCAATACCATTGTTGCATTTGGTACATCGATGTTGCTGAACTTGAATGTAGAATCCGCGGTACCCGATTTCACAGGTTTTGTTGAGCCGGTTTGATATATGGCATATTCCAGCTTGTCTTTCCCGGTGTTACGCTGCTTTGGTTTTATAATTCCCTCCTTGAACTCGGCGGTCCAGTTCTGCGTATAGGTGCGGCGGTTCCCGTACGATTGTACACGAAGTGTTACGGGCGGTCTCAGGTTCACCGTTTGCATGCGCACCATTGCCGGAGAAGAATCGCCGGGCTCGGTGCCGTCGATGGTATATCGGACAAGCGGACTTAAATTCAAAAAGAAAATGGGGAAGCCTTTTTCACTTTTGAACGTTCCCTTCATCGGGTGGAATTCGGGTGGTCGTGTAGAATATCCGAGATGAGAAAAGCGCGCACCATCGTAAAATGCTTTTAGTTGCACGCTGTAATGGCTTTCATTTTCATAGGCCACACATTTCCATTTAAGATTTTTAGGTGCAAAGTTTTTTAACACCGAGTCGAGCGAAGCATTACCCATTTCCCTGAACGACGATGTAAGTGCGCCAACGTACAATGTACCTGGATCAGGCGGCATATTCTTCAACCGGTTGGCTACCTGTTTTGTGACGTATTCTTCATCCCAGCTCATGTTTGGATCGGATGCTACGAACGAATTAAAGAAAGCGGGATCTTTCGAAAATGCAAATAAGGTGAACAGGCCGCTGAACGAACTGCCCACCAACGTGCGCTGTCCATTTGACGGATATTTCTTTTCGATGTAGGGAACAACCTCCTTGATGAGAAATTCATAGAAGCGATCTGATCCTCCAAAGCTGATGGTATCTCCCTGGAAGGGTCGCGGTGAAAAGTCGCGCGAGCGCATGTTTTCACCGTTGGTGTATTGATTCCTGATAAATACAAAAATCTGTTTGGGGGTATATTCCGCGGATTGTGCGAATTTGAATGTGTTCGGCACAAGTTCATAATACCATTCACCGTCCAGCACATATACGATCTCAAATTTATCGTCCGATCCAGGTTTATATCCATCGGGCATGATCACCTGTATACCGCGCGTTTCACCAAGAATCTTCGAATCAATTGAATCCGTGAGCGGCGGCAGCTTCGGTTGTGCATGGACGTTTAGTGATGAACATAAGATGTAAGTAGAAAGCAGGCTTAGCAGGAACTTCATAAATGCAGGTTTGAGGTAACCGGAAGTTAGCTTTTTTAAGTGAAAGGAGATTTTGAACAAATTTCCTCTCCGGGTGTTATTTTCTACATGGCCGTAAAATCGTTCAAGGTAGTTCAACACATTCCTGCATCGCTTCAGCAAGCGTGGCATTTTTTTTCCGATCCATCAAATCTTCCGCTGATTACTCCAGAAGCGATGTCGTTCAAGATCATCTCGCAGCATCATGGCGGGAAAATGTATCCCGGCCAGATTATCGAATACAGGGTGTCACCAATAGCCGGAATACAGATGTATTGGATGACTGAAATAACTCACGTGGAAGAGTTTAAATACTTTGTAGACGAACAGCGTTTTGGTCCCTATGCCATGTGGCACCACCAGCACTTCTTCAGGGAGGTTGACGATGGCGTGGAAATGACAGACATCGTTCACTATAAAAATCCTTTCGGCATTATAGGTAGTATGTTCGACCCGCTGATCACCAAACCAAGGTTAAAGATGATTTTTGATTACCGGAGAGAGAAGATCATGGAAATATTCGATAAGCAGCACCTTGCACAACTTCGCTGAATAGTATTCTGATATTTTTGGAGATTCCGCAATTCCAGGGTAACTTGATACTCCAATTTCTCTGACATAGCCTTATCCATCCGGTATTCCCACCTTCATTTTCATCATCAACCTGATCGCTATGTCGAAGAGAACATGCCTTGTCCTTTTTGTCTGCATATCCCTAAGCAGCTGCCAGAAAATTATGGATTATTACAATGTTGGAGATGATCAACCTCAGCCTCCCCCGGAATGTCGCCTGCTGACACTTAGGGATACCTCTTCCCAGGAATATTTTGAAAACACGTACAATTATAACACCAGTAACAATCCGGTGTCGATCCGGTATTCGATGTACGATTATATACTCGACTATACGCATGAGTATGTTTTCGATTTTAGTTACGACGATCTTGGCAGGCTGGTATCAAGGACATCGGATTTCGCTTATGGTGGCGACATGGTGTATTATGCCTATGAAGGAAATTCAAATCTTCCCGTGAGAGACACAGTTGTTTCACTGTATTCAAGCTGGGTGGAAGACCTTGAGTACGACGAGCAGGGACGGCTGGTTAAGATGACGCAGAGAGATTTTCAGTTTGTGATTCCGGAAGAAAATCCCGGCCCTTACCCGGATATAATATACAGGTACTACTATGATATCCGTGGAAACAGGCAGGAGCATCCATCAAACCCGGGTTATGGAGGTTTGATTCAATACAGCGACAATCCGAGCTTATACAGTCTGCACCCGGTGTGGCAGATTGTGTATAAAAATCATAGCAGGAACAGCATTGCCGGCGCCCAAATAAATGAAGATGGACTTCCGGCGAAAATAGGAGGGATGACAGCGCGCTATGAATGCAACTAAGGAATAGCATCGCGAATTCCTTAACTTCCAAGCCAAATGCTCAACGATTGTCTTATGGTTGTTAATGTGCGATTCCCGGTAATGTTTCTTCTTGCAGCAATTATTTTTTTTATTCCACTTTCATCTTCCGCCCAGGGGCATCCAAATGTGATCCTCATCGTGGCCGACGACATGGGTTGGGGAGACATGAGCCTTCACAAGAATCCCCTTGTAGAGACACCACACCTCGACCGTCTCGCGAAAAACGGTAAAGAATTCTCGCATTATTATGTGAGTCCTTTATGCGCACCGTCGCGCGCCAGCATCTTAACAGGAAGGTACCATCTGAGCACTGGTGTGGTGTCGGTTTCAAGAGGACTGGAAATAATGGATTCGGAGGAAACAACGCTCGCAGAATTATTCAAAGCTAATGGGTATACAACAGGAATATTTGGCAAATGGCACAACGGCGAACACTACCCGCACCGCCCGAACGACCAGGGTTTCGACGAGTTCCTTGGATTTTGTGCGGGTCATTTATCCAATTATTTCGATGCTACGCTCGACCGGAACAATGACCAGGTAAAAACGAAAGGATACATCACAGATGTGTTAACCGACGCGGCAATGCAGTTTATCAACACGAACAGGAATAAGCCTTTTTTCTGCTACATCCCCTTCAATGCACCACATTCACCGCACCAGGTAGCCGACAAGTATTTTGACAAGTATAAAAGAAAGGGATTGAACAATGAACTGGCAGCGATTTACGGCATGGTAGACAATATGGACGAGAATATTGGCAGACTGCTGCAATTC
>JAFAGE010000280.1 GCA_023423015.1 Bacteroidota bacterium | reverse complement strand
ATTTCAATTACATCGTATGCCATTCGTGAAAAGTTTATTTAAGATTTGCATGCGAAATTAGTTGGTTGGCGGGAAAGCAGCAAAAAGGTGCCTCTCACCATTCACCTTTCACCTTTCACCAGTTTTCCAGTAAGTTTGACCCCTTAACATCTTCTTCACGCATGAAACTCGATATACTCGCTATAGGCGTTCACCCGGACGACGTTGAACTTGGCTGTGCCGGCGTACTTATCAATGAGATTGAAAATGGTAAAAAGGTTGGCATAATTGATCTTACACAAGGTGAATTGGGTACCAGGGGTACGATAGAAACGAGGTATGCTGAGGCTGCTGCAGCGAAAGAAATTATCGGTGCCGCCGTTCGCGAAAACCTTAAAATGCGTGATGGATTCTTCCGCAACGATGAGGAACACCAGCTGAAACTCGTCGCCGCAATCCGTAAATACCAGCCCGACATTGTATTTGCGAATATTCTCGACGACCGCCATCCCGACCATGGACGAGCCGGCCACCTCATTTCTGATGCCTGTTTTCTCTCCGGGCTTGTAAAAGTTGAAACCTTCAGCGAAGATGGAAAACAACAGGAAAAATGGAGGCCGCGGTATGTTCTGCATTACCTGCAGGACTGGTACCACGAGCCAGACCTGATCATAGATGTAAGCGACTCATTCGACCGGAAGATGAAGTCGGTAGAAGCATACACCACGCAATTTCACGTACAGGGCTCCAAAGAAGAAGGTCTCCAGACTTATATTTCAACTCCAGACTTCCTGGAGAGCGTTATTGCACGGGCCCGGATGCTGGGGAAACGCATCGGTGTAAAGTTCGCCGAAGGATTTGTGACAGAAAAGAAAATAGGGATCCGCAGCCTCGATGCGCTGGTGCTTCGTGAAACGTAAAAGTTAATGTTAGGTTAAGTAAATCCCGGCTCTGTTTTCGCCATTATAAGTTACCTTTGCAGTTCGAAATTTTATCAACCGAACGGATATCTTTTAGCAGGGGCTCCGGCAATTTAACAGAACATGGCGACACCGAAATTTTCCACTGTCAAACATTCATTTCACGCAGAATTAAAACGCAGAATCAGCGAATACTTTGAAGAAGTAGGAGCATCAACTACCGGCAACTACAGCCTCTTCATAAAAGCAGTTGTGCTGATGGTTGCATTTGTATTCCTGTATGTTCACCTGGTGTTTTTTACGCCACCAGCTTTTTGGGCCATACTCGAATGTGTTCTTCTCGGAGGCATCGTAGCAGCGATAGGTTTTAATGTGATGCACGATGGAGCGCATGGCAGCTTCAGCAAATACCGCTGGGTAAACCAGCTCGCTGCATTTTCGCTCAACATACTCGGCGGAAACAGCTTCATGTGGAATGTAAAACACAACGTGATTCATCACGCCTACACAAATGTGGATGGCCTGGACGATGATATCGATATCCAGCCTTTTATGCGTATGAGTTCTACGCAAAAAAGATATGGCATGCATAAATACCAGCATTTATATTTCTGGGTACTCTATTCATTGCTGTACATCTTCTGGATTTTTGTTCTCGATTACCAGAAATATTTCAAACGCCAGGTGGGAAGTATGCCTCTGAAAAAGATGTCTCTCGGCGACCATCTCGTATTCTGGGGATTCAAGATATTTCACCTGGTGCTTTTTGTTGGTCTTCCTATTTACCTTATCGGCTTCACATCGTGGCTGATCGGATTTATCATCTTCACCTGTGTAGCTGGTTTTGTACTCAGTATAGTATTCCAACTGGCTCACACCGTAGAACACACCGCGTTCCCCATGCCTGATGAAATTACCGGCAAGCTGGAAGACGAATGGGCTGTTCACCAGATCAAAACAACCGCAAACTTCGCCACGAATAACAGGCTTGTATCGTGGCTGGTAGGAGGTTTGAATTTCCAGATAGAACATCACCTGTTCCCTAAAATTTCACACGTACATTACCCGGCTATCAGCAAGATCATCCGCCGTGCCTGCGAAGAATATGGAATTACATACATCGAATATCCCCGCGTGAGATATGCTGTGGCTTCGCATGTTGCGTTCCTGAAGGAAATGGGAAGAAAATAATTGGACGTGAAAAGTGAAAATTAAAAGGTGAAAAGAATTGCCGGTGCCGTTTGCCGATATGGCGGATTGCCGATTCTGATGTCAATTTAATATTACAAGCATAAACATGGTAAAAGTTGGATTGGTTCAGATGTCGTGTTCTGCTTCGAAAGAGCAGAATGTTGACAAAGCTGTAGAGCGTATAAAGGAAGCTGCTGCAAAGGGTGCACAGATTATATGCCTGCAGGAATTGTTTACCTCGTTATATTTCTGCGACGTGGAAGACTACGACAATTTCCAGCTTGCGGAACCTATACCTGGTCCCACTACAGACCGCCTGCAAGCCGTGGCCAAAGAGGCAGGTGTTGTGATTGTAGCCTCATTGTTTGAAAAAAGAACGCAGGGTATTTACCATAACACAACCGCGGTGATTGATGCCGACGGCTCTTACCTGGGTAAATATAGGAAGATGCATATCCCCGATGATCCGGCATACTACGAGAAATTCTATTTCACCCCGGGAGATCTGGGCTATAAAGTGTTTCAAACCAAATTTGCTACCATTGGTGTTTTGATATGCTGGGATCAATGGTATCCCGAAGCAGCGCGTATCACTTCGCTGATGGGTGCAGAAATCCTGTTTTACCCAACAGCCATCGGGTGGGCCACATCGCAGGATGATGCCACCAACAACGAACAATACAACGCCTGGCAAACGATTCAACGCAGCCATGCCATTGCCAACGGCGTGCACGTTGTGAGCGTGAACCGCGTAGGCCTTGAGCAGGAGGGAAGAATGAAGTTCTGGGGCGGATCATTCATTGCCAATCCATTTGGCAGCATCATTTACCAGGGTTCGCACGACAAGGAAGAAGTTGCCGTGTATGAACTCGAAACAAATAAAACAGACCGATACCGCACGCACTGGCCGTTCCTGCGCGACAGGCGGATAGACTCCTATCAACCCATCACCAAACGATATATCGACCAGGACTGATGCAGAGGCAACAAACGCCCCTTGAACTCGGGTATTATTTTCCGGCCGAATTCGCACCACATCGTGCAACATGGCTAAGCTGGCCCCATAAAGAGGCTTCATGGCCTGGAAAAATTCACTCTATCTATCCGTATTATTCACGCTTTATAAAAGAACTCACCCGGGGCGAGCGCGTATGCATCAACGTGAACGATGAAGCGATGCGCTCTTTTGCAGTGTCATGTTTACAAAAGGAAGATGTAGATCTCTCTCGTGTTGATTTCTTTTTTCACCCCACTAATGATGCCTGGTGCAGAGACCATGGTCCTGCTTTCCTGCTGAACAGGGATGCCTCAAAGAAAAAAGCAATAGTCGACTGGAATTATAATGCATGGGGCGGAAAATATCCCCCTTATGACCTCGATGATGTGGTACCAACACTCATCGCCCGCCATTTTGATATACCGGTTTTCCATCCCGGAATTATCATGGAAGGAGGTTCCGTGGAATTCAACGGTGAAGGAACCGTGCTCACTTCCGAATGTTGCCTGCTGAATCCAAACAGGAATCCGCAGCTGAATAAACAACAGATTGAAAATTACCTCTGCAACTATTACGGCGTTCAGCAGGTGTTATGGGTGAAAGAAGGTATAGAAGGCGACGACACCGACGGTCATATCGACGATACGGTAAGATTCGTGAACAAGGATACCGTGTTAACGGTGATTGAAGATGATAAGGATGATGAAAATTATACCCTGCTAAAAGAAAACCGCGATGACCTGTCGCGCATGCGACTGCTTAACGGAACGCAGCTTAATATTGTTGAATTGCCGATGCCGGATGCCGTAATTTATGAAGAGCAGCGGTTGCCGGCATCCTATGCAAATTTTTACATCGCCAACCATGCTGTGATCGTGCCCACATTCCGGTGCAACAACGACGATCGCGCTTTACAGATTATTCAAAGCTGCTTTCCCGGCCGTGAAGTGGTAGGAATAGACTCCACAGACATCATATGGGGGCTTGGAAGTTTTCATTGTCTTACTCAGCAGGAACCGTCTTGAGGTGAGCGGTGAAAGCAGATTCATCTGCCATCTGCCTTTGCCTTAGCTCATGATATTGCTCTTCCACCTAAAAATGCCTATTTTGTCACAAAACCCTTTAAACATGCAATCATCAAACCCTACACTTAAAGATGCCTTTAAATTAACAGCTGTTGAAGGTGATGCTATGACGGTGCGCGGTACGCTCACCAAATTTGCCATCGGCTTTGCGTTGCTTTTTGCATCTGCTGCTTTCACATGGAAAGCCGGACAAGATGGGGTAAATATCATCGCATGGCTGATGCCCGCCTTAATTGTGGGGTTAGGCCTTGCCTTCCTGACTGTATTCAAAAAAACATGGTCGCCCTTCCTTATGCCTGTTTACGCATTGGCACAGGGAGTTGTAGTTGGCGGAATATCAGTGTATACAAATGACATGTTTCAAAAGACCGCACCGAATATTGTAATGGAAGCTGTGGGGCTCACGTTCGGTGTGGTGCTGGTAATGCTTGCGCTTTATTCGTTCCGCATTATCCGTGCTTCTCAAACCCTGATAAAAGTGATCGTTTTCGCCACCGCAGGCATAGCCATCTATTACCTGATTTCTTTGCTCGCAGGAGCATTTGGATATGAAGTGCCTTTGATTCACGAAAACACCTGGCAGGGAATACTGTTCTCGCTGGTGGTAGTTGTAGTAGCAGCTCTCAACCTCATTCTCGACTTTCACTACATCGAAGAAGGTTCACGCAACGGTGCACCAAAATACATGGAGTGGTATGGCGCATTCGGTTTGCTGGTTACCATTATATGGTTATACCTCGAACTCCTGCGTTTGTTGTCGAAGGTTTACGGCAGAAAATAATAGCTGTTATTCAAGCGCGGTTTTCGTGATGGCATTCATTACGTTTCGCACCATGGCATCGCAATAGATCAGGTTGAAATTGTAGATGTCGGTGGAAGAATAAACATTCTCCAATTGTTTTTGAAGGAGGGCTTTGGCGCGGTTTAAGCGAACTTTTGTATTAATTTCTGTAATACCAAGAATTGCCGAAGTTTCCGCAACGCTGAAGCCCTCTATTTCTCTCAGCACGAACACCTCCCGATATGTCACCGGAAGTGCTTCGATATTCTGTTCAAGCACCTTCGACAGCTCCCGGTTCAGTACTGCTTTGTCCGTATCTCCCGGCGATTGGAACATGGCTCCGGCGGTAGCCGGTAAATCTCCGGACGGCTCTTCGTACTTCATGTAACCTTTGTTGAGTTTATGATAACAATGATGCAGGTGAATCCTGGTGATCCAGGTTTTAAACGAGGCTTCCCCCCGGAACGAATGCAGTTTTTTGTATACGGCAATATGTGTTTCCTGCATCAGGTCTTCCGATTCGTGGTGGCGAAATCCATAGGTACGCGACAGCTTGTATAAGAGGCCATTGTATCGCCTGATGAGGATTTCGAATAACATCGTGTTCCCGGCAACGATTGCGGAAGCGATATCTTCATCGCTGGCATATCTTTCTGTTTGCACTTCAAGCTGCATATATCTGTTTTAGGTGAAGAATAATACCTCGCGTAGCCAGCTTCCTTATAAGTTCCGAAATATTGCCAGGCACTCCAAATAAATTCATTGATCCCATGCTGGCAGGGAAGGGCGCTCTAATCATAGAGTAAGTGAACCTGCAAATGGTTACAGGGCCGATAACATTTTTTGTTTGTTATAATTGACAGAAACTTTAAGATACCGGCTATCGGCTCTCCGAAGAAGCTTTGCGTAGAGATCGGATAATTCTGATAACAACGGGGATTGTGACAAGACAGATGAAAGCTGTTACGATATATCCCAGGTAAGGTTTGATTTCCGGTCGCATGCCGATAAAATAACCAACACCAACAAAAGAAACAATCCAGCAGAATGATCCGAGTGTTGCACCGAGGTTGAACCTCAGAAAAGACAGCTTTCCGATGCCTGCAATTACGGGGGAAAAGCTCCTGACAATAGGCAGGAAGAAACTTATTGAAGTGGCCCACACCCCGTATTTTTTGTACACGGCTTCAGCGGAATAAAGGTGTTGTTTTTTAAAAAAAGCTGAATCTTTCCGCTGATACAGCCGGGGACCAATTGATCGCCCGAACAGGTATCCCGTCCAGCTACCCGCTATGCTTGCAAGGGTAAGCGCGAGGCTTACCACATAAATGTTATGAGGGATTGCGCCGGTAGCAGCAAGCACACCGGCAGAAAACAGAACGGCCCCGCTCGGCACAAAAAAAGCAAAGAAAAAGCCGGTGCTTGCATACACAATCAGGCAAGCGAGCAAGAGCCCTCCGTAGTTGAAAATCTGTGCACCGATGTCTGCCTGCAGCAAATGCATGTGCAATACTCGCGAATTTTTACACAACAGGGTGCCCGTATTCACTAATTAACGTTTTACATGGCAGCGAAAACCTTATCTTTCTGATACGCTCTTTCCGGAGCTCATTTCGCTTTCACAAATTGATTTTCATGCTGAGACTTCTCTGTTTTTTATTCTTTTTACCCGGCATCCGGATCAATGCACAGCAGGACTGGGAGTTGAAAAAAAGTGAGAATGGTATTAATGTCTACAGCAAGTCTTCCGACACTTCAAGGATAAAGCCCATCAAAGTAATCTGCGAATTGGATGGCACATTGTCGCAGCTTACAAAATTATTGCTTGATGCTAAGGCACACGAGGAATGGGTCTTTAACACCAACATTTCATATGTAGTAAATCAGGTTAGCCCCAACGAACAGATTTATTATTCTGAAATCAAGTTCCCCTGGCCGCTGGCAAACCGCGATGTGGTTGCACACATGACACTTAACCAGGATCCGGCAAGCAAGGTTCTGACTGTGAAAGTTGTTGCAATAGAAGGTGAATTAGCTAAGAAAGAAGGAATCGTGCGAATTCCTTCATCAACAGTGACGTGGAAAGTTAAACCGGTTTCTGCTGAAAAACTGGCCGTTGAATATGTTGCGCACGCAGATCCCGGTGGAAGCATCCCGGTATGGCTTGTAAACTCATTTTCGACAAAGGGGCCTATCGAAACATTTGGACGATTGAAAAAGCTGCTGAAATCAGAGAAATACAAAAAGGGTGACCTGGCTTTTATTGTAGATTAGCTATTTTTCCCATTGCCAGGTACGAGAGCCGCCTTTTACATTCTTAAACACAATGCGGATGATACTTGAATCTGCTTTCACTATCGACGCGGAGTGAGAGAGGAATGAACTTCCCCCGTTAGTTAATATCTTCCGCTGTTTGTTATTCTTCAACCAGATCAAAGCTTCATATTCATTTGCCTTGCTTTCTACAAGCACGTGGTTACGTATTAGATTGAACACACGTAGCGGCCCGCGATTTTCACTGGCAGCCAAAAGATATTCACCTTTGCTGCCGCGAAATTTCACTAATGCTTTTCCATTACCCGGAACAAACAATCCGCTTTGGCTGATGGAAAGGCTGCGGAAGTTTAAACGTCCGTCTCCCAGCAGAACAAGTCCATTAAGTGCATCCATCCTTCCGTTAGACGGATCGCTTGAATAGTCATTGGTATTTATGCACACATCAAGGTTGCCATCTGCATCAAAATCATCAACGACCATACCGTTGATCATGGAGTACTGCACTATGGATGGTAACGATTTCACCCGGAAGCCTTTTTCTCCATCATTTACGAGGATCGCCGAGTGGAAATAATTAGCAGTGTATTTCTTACTTGATTTTAATTCTTCGGGCGTGAATATCTGATCGAACGTTGCATTAGCAAAGTCGCTATAAGTAAGAAAGCGTTTTTTGATAAATGGCAGCTGTTCCACAACGTCGTCGCGGTTGTGGGTCGTAAATTCTTTGTACATGCCGCCGGGTTTATCCATGATGCTGCGGGTGGTAATACATTGTACGCTGCCTTGTTTGTAAAAGTCGTTCGCATACACCGCCAGGGATCCTGCTGCAGAATAGAAGGAATTGAGGCCCAGGTTTCCAACAATAAAATCAACGTCGCCGTCATTATCAAAATCTCCGGGTGCTATACTGTTCCACCATCCCTTCAAAGTATCCGTTGCGTTATCACTAACACGTGTAAACCGTTTTCCACCTTCATTCTTCAGGCGGATTACTGGTAACCATTCTCCTGCAAACACCAGGTCCTGCCATCCGTCATTATCTAAATCGCACCACACAGCATCGCAAACCAGACCCATGTTTTTCAGGAATGGCGCCATGGTATCTGTTACATCGGTAAAACGAATATCCTTGCCGCGTGAATCATTCCGGTAAATGGCGCTGTTAACAGGATCGGGATAGTTCCATGGATAAGCACGACCTGCAACAAACAAATCAAGGTCGCCGTCTTGATCGAAATCGGCTGCACGCGCACACGACTTGCTAAGCCGGTTTTCCGGCAGTGCGTTTTTAAGTTCGCTGAATTCACCTTTGCCATTATTGATATACAACTTGTCCAGGAAGTTTATCGAATTGGGAGGGTTTTCGTTTCCGCCGCTCACCAGGTAAATGTCCAGGTCGCCGTCATTGTCTACGTCCAGCAATGTTATGCCCAGGTCTTCGAAGTTTTTATAAGCGGTATCTCTTTGTAATGGCTTTCGGATAAATTTTCCGTCCCTTTGTTGAAAGAGCAGTGTGGTTTTTTTCCCGATGGAGCCACCAACTATAAGGTCGTCTGTGCCATCGTTGTTCAGATCGCCTGCAGCCATGCCGGGCGGATATTCAGAGAGTTTATGTGGGATGAGTTTTTGTATGTTAAAATCTACAAAGTCTTCTTCTTCGTGTTTGAAGTCGATCCTGTTTTTTGTTTCATCTTTGAATAACGTGGTTGCTGTATGCTGAGGCTTCCACTGGTGAACTGCATTCGCATTTTTGTAATCCGCATCTACAACCACATTCGTTTTCAGATTTGTCATCATCTGTTTCTTTCCGTCGGGCCAGATGACAGCTATAGAATCGATCGTTTCAATGTTACCAACGCCAAAATGCAACCTGGCCGACATGGTAGAAAGATATCCGCGGTAGGGTGTTTGCTCCAGCGATTGTTGTTTTCCATCGTAATAAATATGTACCCATGCGCCGATCCCTTTGCGATTTGTTTCGGGACCTGTGAATTCCACATTCAGGTACCGGGCATTATCCGGAGAATTGTTGTTTCGGTACAGAAATGCCTCGTCGTTGATATTGCTGATAACCATATCAAGATCTCCGTCATTGTCCAGGTCCGCATAGGCGGCGCCGTTAGAAAAGGAGAGCTGGTCTATACCCCAGGTGGCAGATACATTTTCAAACCCGGCATTACCGGTGTTACGGAATGCGTAATTGCTGATTTTCACCTGCGGTATTTTGGCAAGAACTTCACGCTTGGTGGCATAGGCAAACGATTTTTCGCGGAATGCAATGAAGTCGTGGTCCGTTAAGTCTTTTGGAAATCCATTTGTAACGATGAGATCACGCCAACCGTCGTTATCAAAATCCTGTACAACAGGCGCCCAGCTCCAGTCGGTGGAAGAGATACCCGCCATGTAGCCGATTTCCGCAAAAACAGGTGCATCCATCGAGTCCCCTTTCATACGAGGGCCCAGGTTCAGCTGCAATGTATTTCTCACATATTGATATTGGTAACCGTAAATTTCATTGTTGTTGTAGTTCTGGTAATTGTAACCCGACATCAATACTTTTTTACGAAGGTTATCTTCGGGATCCATGTCCATCTCAACCACATCCGATAATCCGTCGTTGTTAATGTCGATTGCGTCCATTCCCATGCCATTGGCAGAGGTATGTTTAAAGTATTTTTTTGCCTCGTCGCGGAATGTGCCATCACCATTGTTGATGTAAAGCAGATCGTTCGACAGGAAATCATTTGCGACCAGGATATCTTTCCATCCGTCGAGATTAATGTCTACGATATTCGCGCTGTGTCCATAACCTTCAATCGATGTTCCTGCCTCTTTAGACACATTCGTGAAATATGCATGCCCCAGGTCGGCACGAAAATCGTTCCTGTACAATCTGCCCGTGCTGCGGCCGGTGCCGTCTTTTACGATGGGTCGATACGCTGAAGGGTTATCATCGGGTACCACGTCGTTAACCACTATATAGAGATCCAGGTCGTTATCGTTGTCGTAGTCGAAAAAATAACTCATCGTAGAATGCGAATCGTCGGCGAGGCCGTATTCAGCGGCCATTTCCTTAAATCGGGGAACATTTTCCGACACTCCCTGGTTCACATAAAGCACGTTTCGCCTTAGTTCGGGGTAATCCATTACCGTTACCGATAGATAAATGTCTTGCAAGCCATCGCTGTTAATGTCTATTACCGATACTCCCCTGCACCACCTTCCTTCACCGTCCACAGCTGCCTGCTCCGTTATATGCCTGAATTTAAAGTTGCCCTGGTTGAGGTATAGTTTACCGGGCACCTGGTTGCCGGCGAAATACAGGTCTTCCAGCCCGTCATTATTAAAATCGCCTACTCCAATGCCCGCGCCGTTGTAGATATTGGTGACATCGAAGGGATTGATAGTGTCATTTTCAACAATAGTATTATTAAACCCGATATTGGTGTGCGATGAGGGTAATAGGGAAAATTGTCCTGGTTCAGACTGGCACGCAAATAGCATGGTGAGAAGAAGCAGGGTAGAGGCGTAGAGAGACTTTGAGGTTTTCGCATGCACAATACGTTTAGTATTATTATTTTGAAAATAGATAGCTTTATCGCTTAAATTGTACATAACGTAAAAAGTCAAACATCATGAAAAAATTATTTCCAGTACTTGCATCCGCATGTATACTTTTCGCTTGCGGAGAGGCCTCAACATCGGGCGATGATTCAGCAACAACAGATACATCCACATCATCCTCAACTACACCTACCGATACCATAACTACTGCAGGCGCCGTGAAGGATGGCGTAATGCAGATGAAAGATGGTAAGGTTGTGATCATGAGAAATGGCAGCTGGGAGCCGATTACAGCCGACGTAACCACAACCAATGGAAGAAAAGTATCTCCCGACGGCAATGTTACAAAAGGCGACAGAAAAAGAAAACTCGAAGAAGGCATGATGATAGACCAGGATGGCCAGCTGATGGATAAAGATGGTAAAATGCTGGATAACACAGGTTGGGAATGATGATTTTGATCAAATAAATCAGGGCCGGGTATTACCCGGCTTTTTTGTTATCTCGCCGCCTTGTTGCCGCGAAAGGTTTGCCACGAATGCCAGAACTCATTGTATGCCTGCACACGCTCCAGTTTTTCACCCTTAAACACTCCTTCTATGCATATTCCATCGATGTTCCATACCGACATGGTATTTTCATCAACCAGCGTATCATTAGCTGCCATTTGAAACTTCAACACCGTTCCTCTCACTGTACGATCGTACACATGGAAAGCAGTCATGTTGTTTTCCATAGCAACGAGTATCGGCTGAGGAATGGAATCCTGGATGATTCGCTTTTTCACGAGCTCGTTCCAGTCGAATGCTTTCGAACCCATGCCGCTCATAACCCCTACGATCCATGACTTTTCACGCCACGAAACCGGGTCGCGACGCACCAGCTTGCTGGGCATCGTGCCGCGGTCGTAGTCTTCCAGTCGAAAATACCTGTCACTGAATTTTTCATCAGGCTGCATTACCAGCGACCCGGGGTATTGCCTCAACCAGGCCTCCAGTGGCAATTGTACCGATTTGAATTCCGTAAGAGTGGACCCTTTCAACGGTCCGGCAATAGCTTCACCGGTCGCCTGCCTCCACCAGGTTCCTGTTTCCTGATCTTCGAACACCGCATTAAATCGATCCATACCAATCAGTCGAAAACTCTGGCTCCTGCCACCAATCACAGGACTAAACGCTCGGCCGGTTCGGCAAACTGTGCAGTAAGTGATCCAAACGGGTGTATTGCCTACAGTATCTGTTACCTGGTGATGATATCCGATTAGTTGAATTGGATAAGCCTTCGCTTCCCCATTTATAACCACACCGATTACCAGCTTCGTCTTGTCTTCCAC
>JAFAGE010000197.1 GCA_023423015.1 Bacteroidota bacterium | reverse complement strand
CTTTCACATGTGGTTCCCTGGCGGGTTGGTGATTGGTGGCCTGGTTTCCTATTTTCTTTCTGAAGCCGGCATTGGCTGGCAGGTTCAGATTGCAACCATGATACTTCCAACCCTGGTGTATGGCTTTATGTTCCTCGGTCAGAGTTTCCCGCAAACAGAACGTGTGGCAAGTGGTGTCAGCACTTCGCAGATGTTGAAAGCACTCGTGAGCCCGCTGTACCTGATTATGGTTTTTTGTATGTTCCTTAGTGCTACTACGGAGCTCGGTACTAACCAGTGGATTGCCAAAATCATGCAGAGCACTACCGATAACGCTGTGTTGCTGATTGTGTTTATCAGTGGTATCATGGCAGTGGGCAGGTACTTTGCTGGCCCGGTTGAAAAAGCTTTGAGTCCAACGCTGATGCTGTTGTTCTCAGCTGTTTTTTCTGCAATCGGTTTGTTCTGGCTAAGTAATGCTGAAGGAAACACTGCCTTTTTAGCTGCAGGTGTTTTCGCGATCGGGGTATGTTATTTCTGGCCAACCATGCTGGGTTTTGTTGCCGAATACGTACCACGCAGCGGTGCATTGGGTCTGTCGCTCATCGGTGGCGCAGGTATGTTCGCTACATCTGTGTTCAACCCGATCCTCGGCTACTTCCTCGATAAGAACCGTGCAGAAGCACTGGCACAGGGTCTCGACGCTTCGGCAGCAGAACTGAAAGCGGGACAGGATGCACTTAGCTATGTGACCATCTTCCCGATTATCCTCATGGTTATCTTTTTTCTTTTATACCTTAACAGGAAGAAATACGAAGGAAATACCCTACATGGCAATGTTCCTCCGCAAAGTACAGTTGTTGCTTAATTCTATTTATTAATAAACGAAGATGTCTGACTCGCAATCGAGGAGAAACGCGATCAAAAACCTGGTTACCGGTACAGCCGCCATTTCATCGCTGAGCATGTTTTCTTCTTTTACTAACCGGGAATCTGGTGATTCGCTTAATGACGAGCCCTTGAAAAAGAATATCAATCATTCAGTTTGCAAGTGGTGCTACGATTCTATACCATTCGATGAATTTTGCGCAGCTGCCAAAAAGATGGGTATCGTTGCAGTGGACCTGGTAAGTCCTAAAGACTGGCCCACATTGAAAAAGCACGGACTTTATTCTTCAATGTGCAATGGTGCAGAGATCAACCTGGTAGATGGTTTCAACGACAGGAAATTCCACGATCAGCTGGTGAAAAATTACACTGAGTACATTCCGCTCATGGAAAAGGAAGGGTACAAAAATGTAATCTGCTTCAGCGGAAACAAACGTGATATCGACGATGAAACCGGATTGCAGAACTGCGCTGAAGGAATAAAGAAAATTCTCCCGATTGCAGAGAAGCATAAGGTTACTGTGGTAATGGAGCTGCTCAACAGTCGTGTTGACCACAAGGATTATCACTGCGACAAATCGGCCTGGGGTATAGAACTTGTTAAAAGGGTAGGCTCTGAAAACTTTAAGCTGCTTTACGACATCTATCACATGCAGATTGATGAAGGCGATGTGATCAGGACAATTCAGAACAACCACCAGTATTTCGCTCATTACCATACAGGCGGTGTTCCGGGCAGGCACGAGATCGATGAAACACAGGAGCTGTACTATCCCGCTATCATGAAGGCGATTGTTGCTACAGGATTCAAAGGCTATGTTGCGCAGGAATTCATTCCTTCATCAAAAGAAAAAGACAAACAACTTGCCTCTTTGAAAAATGCTGTAAAGATTTGCGACGTATAATCAATAATTGTTACCTGGTAAACTACAATTAATATCTTTCTCAAATGGCTGAAAACGTTTATGACGCAATTGTGGTAGGTTCTGGTATCAGCGGAGGCTGGGCCGCAAAGGAACTCACCGAAAAAGGTTTGAAAGTAATCATGCTCGAAAGAGGTGAAAACATCGAACACGTAAAAGGTTATGTAAATGCAGTGAAGGGTCCCTGGGAATTCCCACACCGCGGCGGCAGAACCCAGCAGATGATAGAAGATTATCCTGTTTTAAAAAGAGATTACCCGCTCAATGAAATAAACCTCAACTACTGGGTGAAGGACAAAGATTGCCCTTACACCGAAGTAAAACGGTTCGACTGGTATCGTGGCTATCATGTAGGAGGCCGGTCGCTCATGTGGGGCAGGCACAGCTATCGCCTTAGTGAAATTGACTTTGAAGCGAATGCTAAAGATGGCATTGCCGTAGATTGGCCCATCCGGTACAAAGATGTGGCCCCATGGTACGACTATGCTGAACGCTTCGCCGGAATCAGCGGACAGCGCGAAAATCTTCCTCAATTACCAGATGGACAATTTCTTCCTCCAATACCACTGAATTGTGTTGAGAAAGACGTTGCCGACCGCGTAAACAAACATTTTAATGGAGCGCGGCGCGTAACTGTAGGCCGCGTTGCCAACCTCACAGTTCCTCACAACGGCCGTTCCGCCTGCCAGTATCGTAACAAATGCTGGCTCGGATGTCCTTTCGGAGCATACTTCAGTACGCAGTCGTCTACTTTGCCTGCAGCAATGAAAACAGGCAACCTCACTTTGCGCCCTTTCTCCATTGTAACCAAGGTTCTGTACGACCGCGACACGAAAAAGGCTACCGGTGTTGAAGTACTTGATGCGGAAACAAACCAGACTTACGAATACAAAGCAAAAGTGGTGTTCCTCTGCGCGTCGGCGATGAACAGCACATGGATACTTTTCAATTCGGCTACCGATGTTAGGGAAGGTGGATTGGGAAGCTCCAGCGGCGAATTAGGCCACAATGTAATGGATCATCATTTCCGTTGCGGTGCCGGCGGTATTGCCGAAGGTTATGATGATAAATATTATTTCGGCAGAAAGCCAAACGGCGTTTACATTCCACGCTTTGCAAATGTGCCAACAGACAATAAGAAGCGCGACTTCATTCGCGGGTTTGGATACCAGGGTGGTGCAAGCCGGGAAAACTGGAGAAGAGACGTTGCGGAATTGAATATTGGGGCCGACCTGAAAAATGCGCTCAGCGAACCCGGGCCATGGACCATGGGCATTACCGCATTCGGCGAAATTCTTCCTTATCATGAAAACATGATTTCACTTGATAAGGATAAGAAAGATAAATGGGGATTACCCGTTTTGAAATTCGACTGCGAAATAAAGGATAACGAGAAGAAGATGCGTAAGGCAATGATGGAAGACGCAAAAGAAATGCTTGAAGCAGGCGGGTTAAAGAGTGTATATATGTACGACAACGAGTACGCATTCGGTATGGGCATTCACGAAATGGGTACGGCCAGAATGGGTAGAGATCCAAAAACATCGGTACTGAATGGAAACAACCAGATGTGGGATGCAAAGAATGTATTTATCACCGATGGCTCATTCATGACTTCGGCAGGCTGCCAGAACCCATCGCTCACTTACATGGCGATGACTGCACGCGCAGCCGACTTTGCAGTTAAAGAATTAAAAAAAGGAAACATCTAAACAATACGTTATGAACAGACGTGAGGCACTATCGCGTGTTGCCCTAATAATGGGAGGAACCGTTATCGGGGCAAACATCTTCCTCCAGGGCTGTAAACCTGCAGATAAAAAATCAGCCGAAAGCCTTGCTGAATTTTCGCAGGACGACATTGCCTACCTCGATGAAATTGCAGAAACCATCATTCCTGCCACCGAAACACCCGGTGCGAAGGATGCCAAAGTTGGTGCATTCATGGCGGTAATGGTGAAAGACTGTTATGAAGAAAAGGACCAGCGATCTTTCCGGGAAGGAATGGATAAGATAAATGACGCGTCGAATAAAAAATTCGACAAGGCATTTATGCAATTGTCGCCTCAGCAACGCCATGAATTACTGGTGGGGCTGGATAGTGAACAAAAGGAACATTCAAAAAATAAAAAAGACGATGAAGCCAATCACTATTTCAGGCTGATGAAGGAATTAACCTTGCTGGGTTATTTCACTTCCGAGCCAGGAGCTACGCAGGCCCTGAGATATGTTGAATCTCCCGGTCGTTACGATGGCTGTATTCCTTATAAAAAAGGAGACAAGGCCTGGGCGCTTTAAATCGCATCGATAACCAAAAGCATAAATCTGGCATATGAGCAATTACAACAGAAGACTGTTTCTGAAAAACAGTGGATTACTGGCATCAGGTGTTGCCCTGGCAGGCATCGCCTGTGTGTCACCAACCGACAAGCAGAACGCTGACAACGCGATTGATTCAGGAAGCGCATCAAACAAATCGTCGTCGCAGGTTGCAGAACAGGCGCTGGCTCAATTTGGATTGCAACTGTACACGCTGAGAGAAGATCTTCCAAAAGATCCTAAAGGAATACTCAAACAG
>JAFAGE010000139.1 GCA_023423015.1 Bacteroidota bacterium | reverse complement strand
ATTCATGGTGATTGAATTCGATCGCAATGAAAAAAGGATTGTTCTGTCGCACGCAAGAATCTGGGAACAGGCTAAGGTGGATGAAAAAGAAACAGCGAAGAAAGAAGCACGCGCTGAAGCCGATACTGCCAGAAAAACCGTCAAGAATATTCAAAGCAAAGTGGAAAAAGCCACACTTGGCGACCTTGGAGCACTTGCACAACTCAAACAAAAGTTGCAGCAGGAAGAGCAACAAGGCGGTGGTGAAACAAAAGAATAACCAGTTTATTTTGAAGCATAAAAGCGCCCCGGTTCCGGGGCGCTTTTTTTATGCCGCTGTTTAAACGCGTATGCGCGATCAAGGGCAAATACATAAATTCGCGATAAGCGCGGCTAAATAAATCACATGGGCTTTATCGACTCCTTAAAAAAAATAAAGATCGTCAGAAAGGTGCTGTATTTTTTTATAGGCATCGTTACCTATCCCGGAATTGCCATCGTTAATAAGCTGCGCATATCCGGCACCGAAAACCTGCGCGGTCTGCCTAAAAGAAATGTTCTCTTCGTAAGCAATCATCAAACATACTTTGCCGACGTAATTACCATGCTTCATATTTTTTCTGCTGTGAAATGGGGGAAGATGAACCGCCTGGGTTTTCCTTATTACCTGCTGAATGCATATACAAATGTGAACTACGTGGCAGCCGAAGAAACCATGAAGAAGAACTGGATAAGCAAACTCTTTACTGCAGGTGGCGCCATTACCGTACGGAGAACCTGGACAGGAAAAGCATCGGAACAACGCAAGGGACTCGATCCTTCCGATACAAGAAAAATTGCAAGAGCGCTGGAAAGAAATTGGGTGATCCAGTTTCCCCAGGGTACAACCACTCCATTTGCACCGGGCCGTAAAGGCACTGCACATCTCATCAAACTTAACCGTCCTGTCGTTGTTCCGGTTGTAATCGATGGGTTCAGCACGGCATTCGATAAAAAAGGCCTGAAGCTGAAAAAAAGAGGAACTGTATTGACGGTCTCATTCAAAGAATGCCTTCCGATCAACTACGATGATCCTGTTGATGTAATTCTCGACCAGGTGATGACGGCAATTGGTCAAAAGCGTCTATGACATAAACAGCGCCTTGAGTTCGGTTGCATCGCCCGGTTTCATTTTCCCTCCCAGTATAAGGCGTAACTGTCTGCGGCGTAATGCGCCATCGTACAATTTCATCTCTTCCTCTGTTTCAGGTTGTACTTCGGGAACTTTAGCAGGTTTACCCGTTGATGGTTCAAGGCCCACAAAAGTGTAATATGCCTCATTGCTTTTGTAACGGTGTTGCTGTATCAGGTCTTCTCCCCACACTCTGATGTGAATTTCCATTGACGTATTAAATGCACGCGACACTTTAGCCTCTATGTGCACAACGTTACCAAGCTTGATGGGGTTTTCAAATGATATATTATCTACCGATGCAGTTACTGTGGGCAATGCACTATGTTTAAGAGCTGCGAGAGCAGCGGCAATATCCATCCAATACATCAACCGTCCACCCATCAGGTTACCAAACACGTTGGTGTCGTTCGGAAGAACAAGTTCTGTCATGATCACGGATGAGTCGGAAGGTGTCTTAACTTTTTTTTCCATCGTTGTTGTTTTTCTTGTGCTTAAACTTTTATGTGTTCACAGGAAGCGAGAAATTCATCGTTGATATCGGCACCTATCCCGGGCGCATCAGGCAGGTGCAACGTTAATCCGTAAAAAGTTGCGCCACCTGCAACCGGATCTATCTTGTGACCAAGCATACAGGTATCCATGTCGTAAAATTGAATGTTGTTGCAGGCTGATGCAAAATGGGCAAATGCAGTAAGCGCCATACGGCTTTCCAGCATTCCACCGATCATACAGGTTATTCCACCTTTTGCACACACCTGGTGAATTCTCAGACTTTCCGCAATACCACCCGATTTCGCAAATTTTATATTAACGTAGTCGCATGCATCCATGTCGATCAGGCGTTGTGCATCGTGATGATCGAAAACACTTTCGTCGGCCATGATCGGAATCGGTGAGTTCTTTCGCAGCCCCGGTAACAAATGGTCGTTCCATTTGCGCATAGGCTGTTCGCAGAATTCCGGGAAATAAGGCGCAAGCGCTACCAATGTGGCAGATGCTTCTTCGTAAGTCCATCCCTGGTTTGCATCTATCCTTAATTTTATAGAAGGTCCCACAGCTGCCCGGATCAACTTAACGCGTGTGATATCGTCTGTTGCTCCCGCGCCTAATTTAATCTTGATGATATTCACTCCCCGGCTCGCAAACTCTTCTGCGGTTTTTGCCATTGATACGGGATCGTCAATACCGATGGTAAGATCCGACTCCATAGGTTTCTTAGTACCACCGAGAAAAGCATACAATGGTTTTGCGGCATGTTTTGCTGCGAGGTCGTACAACGCCATATCAAACGCACTCTTGATCGTATAGTTTGATGCAACAAATTGTTGTATTTCCGCCAGGCGGGCGCCGCGCTCAAGTGGATTTTTATTCTTCCACAACGTTGCAAATTCGCGCCCGAGTTCGAAGCAGGTATTTTGCGTTTCGCCGGTGATTACCGGAAAGGCAGAACATTCGCCTGTGCCGTAAATGCCTTCGTTGGTGTGAACACGGATAAAAGTATTCTGGGCAGAATGCATCGTGCCCGTCGCAATCCTGAAGGGATGCATGGGTATACTCAGCTTCCAGATATCGGTGTGCGTTATGATCATAGTCCAGTTGCTGCAATTTACGTGCTGTGCAATCAAACTGGCTTTTCCTATTTTTGTCTGCAAAGTTTACCTCTTGATGGAATCGCACCCGGTGTCCTTCGAAAACACGGAAATTGCCTTCGCTTATAAAAACAAACGCCAGCTCCGCAAAGCGGCAATGCTGTTCAGCACCATGCACTATCCGCTACTGGTGAAATTGGGAACTTCTATTACACCATGGTTAATCCGAAGCGGGCTACCTGTAAAAAAATTGATCAGGAACACCTTATTTGAACAGTTTGTAGGCGGGGAATCCCTCGCAGAGACGGCTTCTGTCGTAAACCGGCTGCAGCAGTTCGGAGTGAATGTTATTCTCGATTATGGTGTGGAAGGCAAGGAAGGAGAAGAAAATTTCGAGCATTCCTGCACTGAATTTATCCGCGTGGTGGAATATGCTTCGCAGCAGCCGAATATTCCATTCATAAGTATCAAGGTAACCGGTTTTGCACGGTTTGCATTGCTGGAAAAACTGGATGCTGCTGCTGCGGATCGTAGCGGGTTCACAGGATTTGTTCATGATGAGGTTCTCGATGCAGCAGAGAAAGATGAATGGAAGCGGGTTGAGAGCCGGATGACCAGGATAATCGATGCAGCGGCCCATGGCGATGTTGCCGTATTGGTGGATGCCGAAGAAACCTGGATCCAGGATCCTGTAGATGCGGTAACGATGCAGATGATGAAAAAATACAATCTCGGAAAAGCAATTGTTTATAATACAGTTCAGCTTTACCGCAGCGACCGATTGCGTTTTCTGGAGCAGTGTATTGAAGAAGCGAAAAAATTCAATTTCATTCTTGGAGTAAAACTTGTGCGAGGCGCTTACATGGAGAAGGAAAGAAAGAGGGCGGCTGAATTCGGTTATGCATCACCGATACAACCTGATAAACAATCATGCGATAGTGACTACGATGCCGCACTTCGTTTATGTATGGATAATCTGTCGCACGTAGCAATGGTTGTCGCTTCACATAATGAGACGAGTAACCTCTATTCCACACAACTGATGGAAAAGGCAAATATTATGCGGCACGATGAACGTGTTCATTTTTCACAACTGTTTGGCATGAGCGATCATATCACGTTCAACCTTGCAAAAGCAGGGTACAGCGTGAGTAAATACCTGCCTTTTGGCCCGATCGCAGATGTAATTCCCTACCTGATGCGGCGCGCCGAGGAAAACAGTTCAGTGTCCGGGCAAACAGGTCGTGAGCTTGCGTTGATAAGGAAGGAGATGCGTCGGCGCCGGAAAGTGAGAGGTGAGAGGTGAGAGG
>JAFAGE010000262.1 GCA_023423015.1 Bacteroidota bacterium | reverse complement strand
GGATACTTACAGCAAGGCAATGATTGCGCTGATCATGCAACGGAATACAGATAAGGAAACGGCACGCAACGTACTTGCATCGCTTACCGAAAATGCTTCTGTCAGTGAAGAGATGGGCATGTACTGGAAAGATGTGAGAGCAGGATACTATTGGTTCCAGGCTCCGGTGGAAACACATTCACTTCTTGCAGAAGCTTATTCAGAAATATCTTCAGATAGCAATGCAGTTGATAATATTAAAACCTGGTTGCTGAAAAACAAACAGACAAACCGGTGGAGCACTACACGGGCAACAGCAGACGCATGCTATGCATTGCTCATGCGCGGAAGCGATTGGCTTACAGCAGAACCCGTGTATACCATCACCACAGGAAACAAACAGCTTAAACCATCGCAAACACAACAGGGAACGGGATATTTTAAAACTACAATACCGGGCGACAGCATCAAAACATCAATGGGAAATATTACGGTGAGCGTAAGCAACAATAAAAAATCTCAACCATCGTGGGGAGCTGTCTACTGGCAATATTTTGAAGACCTCGACAAGATCACCACTGCAGGAACTGGCTTGAGTATACGTAAGCAGGTGATGTTGCAGCGGAATACGCCCGACGGTCCGGCATTGGATACGCTTGCGAATAACAACACACTAAAGGTTGGTGACAAGATCACCGTGCGCATTGAATTAAGAAGTGACAGAGACCTTGAATACGTACACATGAAAGACCTGCGTGCAGCATCTTTTGAACCGGTTAACGTGTTAAGCGGATACAAATGGAAAGGTGGTTTGGGATATTATGAAAGTACAAGGGATGTTGCTTCGCACTTCTATTTTCATCACTTACCAAAAGGAGTACATATTTTTGAATACGAACTTTTCGCAACCCAGGCAGGCACGTTCAGCAACGGCATCACTACCGTACAATGTATGTATGCACCTGAATTCAGCAGCCACAGTAAGGGTATTCGCGTGAATGTGCAACAACCATGATGCAAACCGATTACATTATTGTGGGGCAGGGTATTTGCGGCACCTTTTTAAGTTGGGAACTGGAAAAGCTGGGAGCATCGTGCCTGTTAATTGACGATAATTACCCCGCTACTTCTTCGCGTGTAGCAGCTGGCGTCATCAACCCGGTGACGGGTCGAAGAATTGTGCGAACCTGGATGATTGAAACTCTTTTGCCATTTGCACTGAATGCGTACAATGAGTTAGGTAAAGTATTAAACATCGACGCAATCCGCGAAACGCCTATTATCAATCTTTTTCCAACGCCCCAGATGCGAAATGCATTTATCGAAAGGCTAGGTGAAGAAGGTGAATACCTGGAGTTAGCGCACGACGACCATGTATTTGATCCCTGGCTGGATTATCATTTCGGGCATGGACAAATTCGTCCTGCCTACACGGTTCAATTACCCGTTCTATTGACATCGTATCGAAACAAGCTGGAGAAGGAAAACAAATTAATCACCGGGTCATTTGATTCCGGCGAATTTGTAACGGGCACCAATGGAGTGTCATGGAACGGCATTAAAGCAAAGGCTATAATCTTCTGCGACGGAATTGCATCTGCAACCAGGCCGTTTTTCGAAAAACTCCCCTTTGCTTTAAATAAGGGCGAGGCATTGCTTGTGAAAATTAAAGAGCTGCCGCAAAATTTCGTGTATAAGAAAGCAATAACGCTTGTGCCCCTGGGACATGATTATTTCTGGGCCGGTGCCTCGCACGAATGGGATTATACCGACGCCTTACCGACTAAAGAATTCAAAGCAAAAACGATGCGGCAACTACAGGCATGGCTGAAAGTACCTGTAGTTCTTGAAGCGGAACTCGCTTCTGTGAGGCCGGCAACGCTGGAAAGAAGACCATTTGTTGGAATGCACCCTCACATGCCGGCAGTGGGCATATTAAATGGAATGGGAACAAAGGGTTGTTCGCTGGCGCCCTATTTTGCGATGCAGTTCGCAAAACACCTTGTTGAGGGTTCGGCTATACAGCCTGATGCCGCTATACAACGGTTCAACCGTATATTGCAGCCTGTCAGTTGAGCGATATGACATCAAACACACCAGAAACTCCTGTTTACGCCACCCCTTTGCGGTTCCGGCGCTTAGAAAATCTGCACATCTTATTCTGGCTGATAAAAGACATCTGCTGGTGCGTTGGTTTTGCACCATTAGGTATTGCCATGATATTTCCGACATTGTTAGTGGGATTGTACATCACCTGGCGAACACGCAACATTCTTTCAGAACTTGTACACAACCTGGCGGTGATCTTCTGGATCATTGCTAACTCTTTGTGGATGATTTTTGAGTTTATGGAGCGCGATGATGTGCTGAAATATTATTGTTTGATTCCGTTCGGAATCGGCCTTTCCATCCTGATCGTGTACTATGTGAACCAGGCAGTCCAGAACCGCGGTAAAGCAAAAAGAAAAATAGAATTGCAGGTAGAAGCAGAGCCTAGCCTGGCAAAAAATTAGGCAGATGTGAAATGGCAGATCCTCTCACCTTTCACTTTTCACTGTTCACTTTCTTCATGCCGCCAATCTCGCATTAAGGAAAATATCCATCGGATCCTGTCGAAGAAGTTTCGACATGGCGTCGTAGAGTTCAGGCAATTCGTGTTTGAACCTCACCGGATTTTCAAAAAACACCTCCACACTTACGGCCCAGAACTCGTGATAATTTGTGCCGGCATAATCACCGAGAATGGTTTTTTTGCCTTCCTGGATCGCATTGAAAATGGGGCGGGCAACTTTTGAAAAATTCTTGAATTCCTTTTTGAAGTGCTTGTCTTCTTCCGTTTGTGTGATAAAATTTACGTAGGCAAGTGCGTGCCCCATCTCGTGTAAACCAACATTGCAGTTGGGCGTGTTTCCATGGATACCCTTTACAAAATTATCCCAGCTGAGATAAATGCCGCTGTGATCTACATGACCCTGGAACGGACGGGAATAAAATCCGTAGTGGTAATCGTCGCGCAACACGTATATGTCGCGGAAATAATTCATCTGGTATTTCTCGAGCCCGAGCGTTAACTGAACTGCAACTGCACTTACCAGTATCGGCATTTCGGGAGTTTCGTTTACCTCTATATAATGAAAGCGTTTTGATTTACGGTACAGGTATGTACGAAACAAAAACTTCTTCTGGTCTGCCAGGCTTAGTTTATTGTAATACTTAAAGTGCTTCGAGATGACTGAATGATAGAATATCTCCTGCGATAGAAATTTTTTGTGCTGCCTTTTGTTGTTCAGTTTGTTGAACCACTCCGTGGCGGGAGTTTGCATCAGGATCATGCCAAGGATCAAACTGAAGATCAATAAAATTTCCATCAGGGTCCATTTTTCGTGTGAATCAGCTACGTTCGGTACGGAATTACACAGAACATGGATCAAAATGGCTTTTCAATTACACCATCTTCAGCAAGTTGGGGAGGAAATTGGTTGTTGAGGAGCTTGTTGATTCCAAAGTATAAAGAAAATCTGAAAATTGAAAGTGTTTCCCCAAATCTCCCTGCCGTTTTAAATGTACATTTGCGGGCTCTGTAACCTAAGTTGCTGGACTATAACCACAAAGAATCATCAAGACCTTTCAAAGATGTATAGAACCCATACCTGTGGCGAACTCAGAATATCGCATTCCGGATCATCCGTAACGCTGGCTGGCTGGGTCCAGACCATTCGCAAATTCGGAAGCATTACGTTTATTGACCTGCGCGACAGATATGGTATTACACAACTCGTGTTTGGCGAAGAACTAAATAGCCAGGTGAACGAAAATCCTCTTGGCCGTGAGTTCGTTCTGCAGGCTTCAGGTGCAGTTCGCGAAAGAAGCAATAAGAACCCTAATATTTCCACCGGCGACATCGAAGTGGCCGTTGGCAGTTATACTATCCTCAACAAGTCGAATACCCCGCCATTTACTATCCAGGACGACACCGACGGAGGCGACGACCTGCGCATGAAATTCAGGTATCTCGATCTGCGCCGCAACGAATTAAAAAGAAATATCGAGCTGCGATATGCTGTAAACCGTTCTGCACGCAACTACCTGCACGAAAATGGTTTTATGGACATTGAAACACCGTTCCTGATCAAATCCACCCCTGAAGGTGCGCGCGACTTTGTGGTGCCCAGCAGGATGAACCAGGGACAGTTTTATGCACTGCCGCAAT
>JAFAGE010000410.1 GCA_023423015.1 Bacteroidota bacterium | reverse complement strand
AAGGAAAACAGAAAACCTATTCATAATTAACGGACATATTGAAGCAATTTCCAGACCACCGCCGGCATAGGTTTATGCTGGTATGATTTGATTCATTGCAATTCAAAAAAATAATAAGACACGACGGTCTTTGCAGAAGAATAGAGGTGAAGTTATTCGGGAGGATATTTTGAATACTGGCGAAAGTCGGTCTAAAGTAATACGCAAAGATCGAAGCTCATAGCAAATTGAAAAAATTTTTCCTAAAAGGCTAAAAACCTGCTATTTGCCCGTTAAAACACGCTGTGCTCCAAATTCTCGCCCAAAAATGTACCTTTAATACATGAGGGTGAGATTGGGTGATATCGTTGCATGTTTTATGATTTTAATACCCCTGGCGGCCTCTTCCCAATACCATTCCGGTCGCCTGAACGAGCTTTATCGCTATGTAGAGCAAACCGACAGCCTCGCTTTCAAGTCGCAGAAGATATTTTACCTCGAGAAATTTTTAAAGGACGACCACAACTACCGCGAAACCTGGAGGTTTACCACAAATAACGACAGGGTAGTATTTTTCCAGGTCGACTACATCCTTGACTCATTGGAATTCACGGAAGTATATTACCTCAATCGCGGCCGGCTGGTGTGTTCGGAAGAGTATGAAAAGGTGAACTATTCTTACATGGAAGACAAGCTAACATTCGGCAGCATACTGTATTTCGATAGCGCTATTCCCCGCCACGTGGTGATGCTTGGCCGCAAAACGGATGGCTGGAACAACGACGATCCCGGCTTCGTTGCCCTGTCACGCTTCGAAAAAAGGTACTCCGAGCTCAGACGACACCTGCCGATGGTTGCTGTCAATAATAAGTATTAAGAGGTGATCCTGTTTAGTAACTAATACTTTCAAAACTCAATTGAGCCGTTCACCCATTCAGGGTCGAAACTGGCGTTGTATTTTTTGTAGAAATTGATTGCGGGTTCGTTCCATTCCAGCACTTGCCAGGTCATGCCCCCAAAACCTTTCTCCCGGGCTTCCACGATCAGCCGGTCAAATAGCATCCGGCCAATCTTCCTGCCCCTCCAGCTCTCGGTAACAACGATGTCTTCAAGATACATGCGCTGGCCTTTCCAGGTAGAATAGCGGATATAATACAAGGCAAAGCCAATGATCTCGTTGTTATGCTCGGCAACAAACGCCCAGTAGACCGGATGTTCACCAAAGCCGCTTTTTTCAAAATGTTCCAAAGTAACTGTAACCTGGTCCGGCGCTCGTTCATATGTGGCGAGCTCCTGAACCAGTTCAAGCATACGTGGACAATCGACTTTTGCTGCTCTTCTGATATTAACTTCCATAAGGTCGAAACTAAAGTTTAATTTGAAAATCATTGCAGCAACGCAGTTCCTGTGGCATAATATTTTTGCCCATCCCCCAAAACATCGATATGGATAAGAATAAGGAACACCAGGAACACTCGCGCGAGGCTACCGGTAATACCGATCAGCAAGCTGTTGATAAGGCTCCGGGAGAAGAAAGAGGTGAAGCAGAAAAAGTAACCAACGAAGACCTTAAAGGAAAAAAAGTTGACAGAGATCCTGAAGAAGGTGATCAATAAAGGATAGCAAAGTCGAATGTGGAAAGTAAAACAGCAACTCTACCTTCCTTTAATAAAGTCGACCACCAGGTAGGCAATCAGTTTGCCCGTTAGGTCGTCTGTCCTGCCATCATCGAGTGCTGTTGCGCCTTCGCATATATGCACGTAGGCAGGCTTGCATCCCGCAGAAGTGAAACTCATGTATTGTCTTGCCTGCAATGTTGAGATCCCTGAAGGAGTAGCCGCACTTGACAACACACGCTCTACGCAATCCAGGTCGAGCTCCACTCCCGTTCTCTGGTCATCTGTAAAATTGATTGCGTGGGCTACTGCCTGGATGAAATTCCTTTTCTCATGAATGAATATGTCTTCATACGTTATGAAATCGATAAAAGGATTATTTGCAATGTCGATCCACACATTTTGAGGCAGATGGCTTTCGTGCAGCCCGATAATACAGTATTTTAAGAGATAGCCATCGTCAGACGCGTAAGTAAATGCATTGCCACTGTGTCTTCCTTCTGCCGCCCGCAAATCCGTATGTGCATCCAGGTTAATAACGTTTATTTGCGCAAGTGGTAACTCACCTGCCTTGTGCCAGCCTTTGGCTGAACCTTTAATCAGCGGATAGGCATTGTTGTGACCTCCGCCTATTACAATGGGAATTTTTTTGTAGCTGGTAATAATGCTTGTCAATTCTTCTACTTCTTCGTCAATCATTATCACGGCATGCCGGAACGCATTAGTTTTCTCTTCCTCATCCAGGGCTTTTTCTTCGATAAGAAAACGTACTTCGCTGAACTCAAAATGACCCAGCACCAGCACTTCGTCTCCCGAAAAAAAATCATTGCTCTGCAGGTTCAGAAACGAGGATAAAAATGGTTTCCAGGCAGTATCTGCGCCTCCAAGACCCATATTGGCGCGGATGCCGACATCTTCCGGAATACCGAACAATATGTATTTCGCGTTTGAACCGGCAATTGCTTCATGAATTCCTGAACCATTTGCCACACCTACACACTCCCCTACCCGCGTAACAAATCTCCGGATATTCGTATACGCCAATACGTCTTTTTTATGATAAAGTCTGAAGTGCTTCATGCGAAGGAATTAAACGTAATATATGTAACATTACCACGACACATCAAAACCTTCGTCAAGGTTAACACCCGAATCTGCCGCAGCCTCATTGCAGTAGCGCACAAACGAAAAGTTCCGGATTAATTCAGTTGTTTTATTAATGTCGTCGGCAAAAATTCTGTCTTCATCGGCAAACGATACATGTTGCCTTACAAATTCGTGGGCCCTTTCCAATATCGGACTGCTTTTAAGCGGCCGGCGGAATTCGATTGCCTGGCATGCAGTTAATAGTTCGATGCCAAGAATGTGTTCCAGGTTGGTGAGCACTTCGTTCAGTTTTCTTCCACTTATGCTTCCCATACTTACGTGATCTTCCTGTCCTAACGAGGTGGGTATACTGTCGGCGCTGGCCGGGAAACACAAAGTTTTGTTTTCAGTTACCAGGGCGGCTGTTGTGTACTGCGGTATCATAAACCCGCTATTCAGTCCCACCTTGTTCATCAGTAGTAAAGGCAGACCCCATTTTCCTTCAAGTAAGAGATAACAACGACGGTCGGATATGTTTCCTATTTCAGATGCGGCAATTGCCACGTAATCCAGTGGCAGGGCGAGCAACTGTCCGTGAAAATTACCCCCGCTGATGGTGTCGGTAGCGGAAAAGATCAGCGGATTATCCGTAACGGAATTCAATTCTGTTATCGTCAGATCTTTCAGGTGCATCCATGAATTTCTTGATGCACCGTGTACCTGCGGCATACAGCGCAGTGAATACGGATCCTGCACTCTTCCGCAATCAACATGGCTCTGCATGATTTCCGAATTTTGCAGTAGCAACCGCAAACGTTGGGCAACCAGACGGCTTCCTTCAAACGGACGCAGTGCGTGGAGTCGCTCCAGGAATGGAGCCTGCGTGCCGGTTAGTGCTTCCAGCGACATGGCTCCAACAATGTCGGCTGCATCCAGGCAGTTCAAAAAGCGTTGAACGGCTTTCACCGCATGTGCCAGGATGAATTGCGTGCCGTTGATCAATGCGAGACCTTCTTTTGGCTCAAGGGAAATCGGCTCCACCCCTTCCCTTTGTAAAACTTCTGCCGACGGCCTTCGAACACCTTTATACCAAACTTCTCCCGCGCCGATCAGTGGTAAAAAAAGGTGCGCTAAAGGAGCCAGGTCGCCGGAAGCTCCCACGGAGCCCTTTTCCGGAACTACGGGAATTACGTCGTTTTCTATATGCCAGATAATTCTCTGGATAGTCAGGGGAAGCACCCCGGAATAACCCTGTGCCAACGCATGCACTTTTGTAA
>JAFAGE010000328.1 GCA_023423015.1 Bacteroidota bacterium | reverse complement strand
CTGCCGATGCACCCGGTGCAAGAGTCAATTCTTTCAACTTGAATACTTTTCTTGAACTTGTTTTCCCGGGGCGCGCGTAAGTGATTGCGTAATCAATTACAAATCGTTGTGCTGAGGATTCCTTGTTCGTAACCTGGCAGCTGAATTCGAGCACCTCGCCAAGTGATATAGAAGCCGATGATAATTTAACACCTGTAACGGAAGCCTTAACATCGTGCCGCACAGAGAACAGCTGAAGCGTTGCACGATGTCCTTTTTTTATTAATGTCCGGCATGCATGTTTCACAATCCAGCGTGTATGTGGATTTTCGAGGTCCCATTTCCCGACAAGCTGCAACATATAATCCGGATGATCTTTGGAGATATCATTGAGATGATTGGCCACCGATTTACGCACGTATAAATGGTCGTCCGAACGCAATGTGGATAGGATATTTTTAGTGAGAGACGGATTGCGGACGATTTCATCAAGCCGGAAAGACCATGGAAGTCGCGGGCGGCTTCCTTCAGAAGCAAGCCGTCGAACATGATGGTTAACATCGTTTGCCCATTTTTCCATTATTTTCAGCGTTGACATCAAGTCAAGCCGCAGAAATTCGCGGATGGCAAATTCAGAAGAACCGAATACAGTGAAGTATTTTAGAGCTTCAATGGATGTCTTAAAGTTCTTTCTACCGTGTAGTGCTATATAATCTGGAAAAACTAATGCAGTGTAACCTGTTTTCATCAGGGGCGCAACCTCTTTGAGAATCCCGGTAGCTTTTTCAAAATCATCCGGCAGATAGTTCTTTAATATTACGCTGGTATTCCTGAGTCGTTCGTTCAACTCACGGCTCTCCAGGTTATCGGTCACTTCTTTCAAAAATGCTTTGGATCTAAATCCTTTGTAAACTTTATCAAATGCCGCAGCCAATTGCCGGTAATAAGCTGCGTTAAACATCTCTTTCAAAGGTTCCATCGGGGAAAACAGAATTTTTCAGGAATGTAACCGATAAAGTTAAAGGTTTCGTAGTTTAGATTATGGCCGCGATCGTTGCTAACAGAGAACGCAACAGCGATCTCCTTAATCTTTTCCTGCGCCTTGTATTGGGCATGTTCCTGATTTATCATGGCATAGAAGTTTTTGATCCAAAAAAAATGGATGAATACGCCACATGGGTGCCGAAGCTGGCCGGCATTGCTCCTGCCACAATTGCTTACATTGGTAAAAGCCTTGAACTGATTACAGGTATCCTACTCATCTTAGGTTTATTCACACGCATAACTGCACTCCTGATCATCTTCATATTTCTTTTTATTTCTTTCCAGCTTGGCGATGGTAGAATTCTGATGGAAGAACAATATCCATTTTTATTCGCATTGTTCGGCCTGATGTTCCTTGTAGAAGGAGGAAGAAAGTACAGTCTCGATAATATTATCAATAGCCGGAAGCGTGATCGTCGCCCCTGATATCCGCAACGGCTTCAAATTTCCCGTCAGGTAACACTTTGATCACCTCCGTTCTTCCGATGCTTTCTCTTGTTGAAACAGAATATCCCATTTGTTTCAATTGCTGTATCGTTGAATCCGGAAAACCGCGCTCCACAAATATTTCGTCGGGAAGCCACTGATGATGAAATTTAGGAGCGTTTACCGCTTCAGTTGTTGACAGGTTGAAGTCTACAATATTTACAATTGTCTGGAACACGGAAGTTGGAATAGTTGTACCGCCCGGCGTACCAGCCACAAGTAACAGCTTATCGTTTTCCAGCACAATTGTTGGCGACATAGAGCTCAACATCCTTTTGCCGGGAGAAATCTCATTTGCAGCTCCACCTATGGCTCCGTAAAGGTTCGGCTCCCCTGGCTTCACACTGAAATCATCCATTTCGTTATTAAGTAAAAATCCCGCACCATTCACTACCGTTCTGCTGCCGTAAGAATCGTTAAGCGTGGTTGTTACTGCAACCGCATTACCCTCCACATCAGTGATGCTGATATGAGTAGTCTCTTCACTTTCTTTCACAAGCACTCCGGCCGTTGTATTTCTGCTGCTGCCTGCGATACCAGGTTTGTAATCAGAAATTCGTTTCTGTAGATAGTTTTTTGCTGTTAATTGTGCAACGGGCGCCTTTATGAAGTCGGGATCTCCCAGGTATTGAGCGCGGTCGGCATATGACCTTCTTTCCACTTCCGTCATCAATTGTACTGCAGCAGGTGAATTGTGCCGTAGTTTATTCAACCCGATAATTTCCGACATTCCAAGCATCTGGTTCAGCAGTACTCCTCCGCTGCTCGGAAGTGGCATCGTGATAACCTGGTAGTTTCTATAACTAAATAAATGGGGTGTTCTCCATTTGGCAACGTAATTTTTAAGATCTTCTCTCGTAACAAAACCGGCACCGGACTGCATCTGCTTTTCTGTAAGATCAGCCGTGACGCCCTCGTAAAACCCTTTTTGTCCATTATCCGATATACGTTTGAGTGTTTCTGCAAGTTCTTTCTGTATCAAAGTATCTCCAGCTTTCCAGTCGCCGTCTTTACAAAAAGCCGGAACGTGATTGTTGTATCTGAGAAATTCTTCCTTCAGATAATTCAATGATCGTGCTTCGCTTTCAGTGATCACAAAACCATTCTCCGCAAGATAGATTGCGGGTTCTACCAGGTCACGGAAAGGAAGCTTAGCATATTTCATGGTTTCGAAAAGACCGGCTATTGTTCCCGGCACGCCGGAAGATCCCGCACCGCGAATACTTCTGCCGGGTATTATGTTACCTGCTGAATCAAGGTACATGTCGCGCGAAGCCGCGCCTGGTGCAGTCTCCCGAAAATCGAGCGCGAGCAGCTGACCGTCTGCACGCCTTGCCACCATAAAGCCTCCGCCTCCGATATTTCCTGCTGAAGGATAAACCACGGCAAGTGTAAGTTGAGTGGCGACTGCTGCATCAAAAGCGTTTCCACCTTTCTTCATTACATCTACGCCAACCTTACTTGCCAGTGGATGCGCGCTTACCACCGCCCCATTACTGGCAACCACATTTTTTTGTATGGTGTACTTAAACGCGTAAACAGTTTCCGAACCTGTGGAAACTGTTTTACACGATATGCTGAGAATCAGAAGAGAAAAGATTGTGGCGATGTACCTCATGCGCCAAATATACTTCGGCCAGGTGTCTTACAGAGGTCGGCCGCGGTAATAGTCGAGAACTTTTGTACGCAACAGGTAATCGTATCGCGCTATGATCAGGTTGTTATTTGCCCTGTCGAGGTTGTTTTTGGCAATCACATAATCAACCACTGTTTCTACACCAGAGTTGAAACGAACTTCCGACACCCTGAAAGAAGAGGTGAAAGCTTCCACCTGTCTTAGCAATGCATCGTAGCGGTTTTTTGCCGCCTGCATGTTTGCATAAGCCTGCTCAACTGCCTGCCTTAACTGCACTTTTGTACTCTCTTCCACGTAATCGGAATTCTTCAGCTGAATCTGGGCGCGTTTGAGGCGGTTGCGGGAAGAAAATGAGTTCAGCAGCGGTATGCGCAAATCGAGCGATATCGTGGTGTACAGGTTATTATCGAGTTGTTTGTTGTACCTGATCTTATCATTACTGAAATTCATCTGGCGTGTCACCACATTATTCTTTACACCGCCAACCAATACATAGTCGTCTGTCACCACCTCAGTTGTATTCAGAAATGTACTCTGAGTAGCCGCACTCGAGTAGTTGGTATTAACATTGCCGTTAAGAGAAAGCGAAGGAAGCATAAAACCACGTGCTGCCTGAACACCTTTGGCGGCACTTTGTTTTCTCAGCTCTGCCGCTTTCACTAATGCGAGCTGGTCGAGTGCAGCCTCATACACTTCCTTAACACCCGCATCATATTCCAGGTTGAATGCATCAGCACTTATACGCTCGAAG
>JAFAGE010000250.1 GCA_023423015.1 Bacteroidota bacterium | reverse complement strand
ATCATACACCTTTACCCCGATAACATCGTGCTTTCTACCTGCTACTTTCAACGCATCTTCAAAATTTTCATCGATAAAGTCGCTCAGCAGAAATGCAATACATCTCTCCCTTGTACTATTGTTAAAGCGCCGGATTGCTTCGCTGAGATCGGTTCCCTTTCCGGTTGGTTCGAAAGTGAGAAGTTCACGTACGATATATAAAACATGATCTCTTCCTTTTTTAGGAGGAATGAATTTTTCTACTTTGTCGGTAAACAGTATCAGGCCAACCTTATCGTTGTTGCTTATCGCAGAGAACGACAAAACCGCACCGATTTCATTAACCAGGTCTTTTTTTCGTGCATGCGTAGTTCCGAAAAGCGAGCTGCCGCTTACATCAATTAATAACATCACGGTCAGTTCGCGTTCCTCTTCAAACACTTTGCTGAACGGGTGATTGAAACGAGCGGAGACGTTCCAGTCGATAAAACGTATATCGTCGCCATGCTGGTACTCGCGCACTTCTTTGAATAGCATTCCTCTTCCCTTGAAGGCACTGTGGTATTCGCCTGTGAAGATGTGGCGTGTAAGCTTCTTGCTTTTGATCTCGAGCTCACGCACTTTTTTCAATATTTCCTCTGTGGTAAGCATTATGGAACGGGAATGGTCTTCAGAACATTATCAATCACGTCTTCCACCCTGATGTTCTCTGCTTCCGCCTCGTAGGTAAGTCCGATGCGATGCCGGAGTACATCTTTTGCGATGCTGCGAACATCTTCCGGTATCACATAACCACGCTTGTTCAGGAAAGCATGTGCCTTTGACGCCAGGGCGATATTTATACTTGCGCGCGGCGAACCTCCATAGGCAATCAGCGGTTTCATTTTTTCCAGCTTATAGTTTTGCGGTGTTCGGGTGGCAAATACAATATCAAGAATATAGCCTTCTACTTTCTCATCCATATATACTTCACGAACTATGTCGCGCGCCTGCAGAATTTCCTGGACGGATATAACCTGTCTGATATCTGGAATGGGAATACCATGAACATTACTGCGCAGGATCATCTGCTCTTCCATTTTCGTGGGATAGTCAACAATTACCTTCATCAGGAAGCGGTCTTGCTGCGCTTCCGGTAACGGATAAGTGCCTTCCTGTTCGAGTGGATTCTGCGTGGCCAGCACGAGGAAAGGCTCGTCGAGTTTAAATGTTTGCTCACCGATTGTTACTTGTCGTTCCTGCATTGCTTCAAGTAATGCACTCTGAACTTTGGCTGGCGCACGGTTGATTTCATCGGCCAGTACGAAGTTGGCAAATATTGGTCCCTTACGAACCATAAATTCATTCTTCTGCTGATTATATATCATTGTGCCGATGACGTCGGCAGGAAGTAAATCGGGAGTAAACTGGATTCTGCTGAACTTCGCGTGAACAGCCTGCGACAACGATTTTATGGTTAACGTTTTTGCAAGCCCGGGAACGCCCTCAAGAAGAATGTGTCCGTTTGTAAGTAAACCAATCAGCAAACGGTCGAGCATATTGTATTGACCAACGATTACTTTACCCACTTCTTCCCTTAACTTGTCCACAAATGTGCTTTGGTATTGGATCCGCTCGTTCAACTCCTGAATATCACTGGCAGTAAACCCCATATGTATGAATTATTTATGCAAAATACGAACAATCGCATTGCAACTTGTTTGCGGGCATAATTTAGAAGTTTATTAAAATATTGGGCACAATAAATGCAATAAAAGGTGAGTTACGCGGATGACCGGAAACCTACACGAATTTTTAAATCTTAAATTTCAAAGAAAAATCAGCAGTATGAAAAAAGTGATCGTAGCAGCTACCATGTTCCTTGCAATCGCAGCAGTATCCTGTAAAAAAGATGACGACAAACAACCCTCCACCTTCGAACTTATATCAGCAAACACCTGGAAGATTGATACAATGGGATGGGATATGGACAAAAACGGGGCAATTGACGGAGCGCTGGCACTCAACCCCTGCGAGCTGGACAATACACTAACATTCTCGAGCGACAGCACAGGCGCGTTTGATGAGGGTCCCTCAAAATGTGCGGACACTGATGCGCAGACTACCGCCTTTACCTGGAAGTTGAATGATTCTACTAAAGTGCTGACCATTATGGGCGACATCCCCGGTAACCTGGAAGGCGATGTGAACATTACATCCGTTACCGACGGAAGTTTGAAATTGTCGAAACGCATCGTCAGCAACTTCCCGGTTTCCTTCGATGGTAACCTGATTGTTGAATTGCAGAAATAACCCGATTACATAAAGTGATAATGCCGGTCGTTGGCGATTACCCTATGCAAGGTATCTCCCGACGATCGGCATTCTTCTTCCTACGCCAAAAGCTTTGCTGCTTACCCGGATAATGGGGCAAAACTGGTTGCGCTTATATTCATTGGTATTCACCAGCCGCAACGTCCTGGCCACAACGGCCTCATCCAACCCCATAGCTATTATTTCGCGTGGACCCTGGCGTCGTTCAATGTATTGATATAGTATTTTATCGAGTACGGGATAGTCAGGCAGGCTATCTGAGTCTTTCTGATCCGGCCTCAATTCGGCAGACGGCGCTTTAGTTAAAATGTTTCGCGGAATAATTTCTTTATCACGGTTTATGTACTCAGCGAGCGCGTACACCTGCATCTTATACAAATCACCCAATACTGCAAGGC
>JAFAGE010000215.1 GCA_023423015.1 Bacteroidota bacterium | reverse complement strand
GAAGAACCGGGAACGGAGAACGGGGAACGGAGAACGGTTAATAATTCAAAGTAATTATTTGATGGGTCAATAAGCATTATGTCCGTCTTAATAAAATGTGGGTTGCATGCATACGTATTGGAAGGTTAATTTGGTGGTCTTGTAAAGATTGAGCAATGAAACAGAAATTACTATTTGCCATAATTATGGGCAGTATTACCACCGGCCTGGTGTCGTTTATGGCGCTGATTATTAACATCGGCATGCCCGAACGCATCGTTTATATCTGGATGAAAACCTGGCTTATCGGCTGCCTTTTCTCCATTCCAACAATCATCATCCTTGCTCCACGCATTCAGAACCTCGTAAATCATCTTGGCCGCAAGTGAAAGAAAGTTAACTTTATTGGTGGTGAGTGGTGAAAGGTTATAAGTAAGCGGTTACAGGTAAAAGGTGAATGGTGACTTAATTATTTTCTTTTTGATCAATAAAGTCCTAATCGTCGAAGACCAGTTCGTTGAAGCTAACGACCTCCAGCTGATGCTCGCAAAGGCAGGATACATCGTATGTGGCATCGCCCGCTCTGTACCTATCGCCCGCGAGATCATTAAAAACGAACAACCCGACCTGGTTCTGCTTGACATATTTCTTAAAGGCGACCTCACCGGAATAGATCTTGCGCGCGAACTGAATGCAGAAAACATCCCATTTATATTCCTATCGGCTAACTCCAACGAAGAAGTGATATCGCTCGCTAAAACTACACAACCCACAGGATTTATCGTGAAACCTTATCGCGAAAAAGACCTTCTGGTAACACTGGAAATTGCACGCTACCGCTTTGAACATGGCGTGGAGTCTTATTTCAGAAAAGGAATGATCCTGAACGAATGGCTTAGAACATTTGTCCCCTCTCCCAACTCCTTCGAACAAAACCTGCTTACGATAGTGAAGTCGCTGCAGCCTCATGTTACTTTCGACTACCTCGCCATATCACTGCACATAAGGGAACAACAGACGCATCCGCTCACGAGCTTCTTAAGAATTGCGTATGATGAATACCAGGTGATCGGCATCCGCGAGTTACAGAACATAGTTCGATTATCTGCAAAAGATATAGCTGAAATCGATTTCAGCGTGGGCAATGCGCGCGACATCAACGTGTTCAACGGGAACCAATTTGTGAAACTGTGCACTGAACACAAGCGCCACCTCTTATTTGGCAACACTTTCCAGCTCGCATCGTGCCTGCAGATCAACCTGTCTTTTTCAAACGGCGACAACGTTAATCTTTGTTTATACAGCAGGAACCCAGGCATGTATAATTCTACACACATTGCCCTGCTCGATTTTATTCAGAAGTCTCTTGCAGCTTGTATTGAACGTATTGTAGATATCTCCGGAAGTAGTCACACCGACTTATTTCGGCTGCAACAGCAAACCCGTCAACCAACCGATGATATTTCCAACGACAGTTTCGAATACATCATTGGTAAAAGCCACCTCCTGCTGAACGTTTTTGAAATGGTGGCACAGGTAGCTCCAAGCGATACATCAGTATTAATTCTTGGTGAGAGCGGAACCGGTAAAGAACGAATTGCGGATAGTATTCACAACAGGTCGAAACGAAAGAACCAGCCTTTTGTTAAAATTAATTGCGCAGCTTTACCGGCAACACTCATTGAATCGGAATTATTCGGACACGAAAAAGGCTCCTTTACAGGAGCAACCAACAAACGCATAGGCAAATTCGAAAAGGCAGACAAAGGAACAATTTTTCTGGATGAGATAGGCGAAATGCCGCTCGACCTGCAGGTAAAGCTTTTACGCGTTCTGCAGGAAAGATACATAGAAAGCATCGGCGGTAAAGAACCAGTGAAAGTAGACGTACGTATTATCACCGCCACAAACCGGAACCTGGAAAAAGAAGTGGCCGAAGGACGTTTCCGCCTCGACTTGTATTACCGTCTTAATGTATTCCCCATTGAATTACCTCCGTTGCGCGAGCGACGTGAAGACATACCGGAACTTGCGCTACACTTCATCAAAAACTTCAACAGGAAAACCGGCAAGCAAATCAGCGGCTTATCAGACAAGGTGTTAAAAACAATGATGGCATATCACTGGCCGGGCAATATCCGGGAACTCGAAAATGCCATAGAAAGAAGTGTATTGCTAACTAAAGGTCCGGTAATCGAAGAAATTGCATTGATGAAGCGTGCCGAACAAGCTGGCGAAACAAATGAGGCAATTGCCAGGGTCAAGACAATTCATGAAAACGAACGCGACTACATCATCAGCGTTCTCAGGAAATGCCATGGTAAGATTTGGGGCACTGGTGGTGCTGCGGAAATACTCAACCTTCCCCCATCTACACTCAAATCGAAAATGAAGAAGCTTGGTATCGGCAAAGACAGCCTCATGTAAAATTCTCTGCCTTAAATTCATTCAACGCCCGTTTCCCGTCTCATTCAGTCCACCACGCATAGGTGCCTGTTGACTATCCCCTCATCTCCGAAGTAGTTTTGAAGAAATCAAAAAAATCTTCAACATGAAAATAAATCGGATGATACGTTATACATCAATTCTGATGCTGCTGACACTCGGCATTGGTACAAATGCATTTTCTCAGCTGCCGGGAACAAAAAGAACTGACCTGCAGAAGAGCGATCTCACCGCCAAAGGGTGGGAAGTAATACAGGCAAAAGTAGATATTGAAGAAGGCGTGTTTGCGCCTCGTCACTCGCATCCGGGCGAAGAAGTGGTGTATGTGATTGCAGGAGTATTCGAATACCAGCTCGATGGCCAGGAGCCTGTAACCCTGAAAGCGGGCGACGTATTATTTATTCCAGCAAATGCTGTTCACTCAGCAAAAAATGTGGGAAGAGGAACCGCATCTGAACTAGCTACCTACATCGTAGAAAAAGGCAAACCGCTGCTTGTGCTTGCGAAATAATTCCTGCCTTGAAGTTGAAATCAATTAAAAAACCAAAATATGAACAAAACAAATGAAATACTTGCCACTACCGTGCTTACCGGTGCCATGGTTCTTAATGGTGCTGTGGGC
>JAFAGE010000186.1 GCA_023423015.1 Bacteroidota bacterium | reverse complement strand
CATTATATCTTCGAAGGACAGGGAAGTATTTGTACGCTCACCAGAGATGAAGCGACCGAACAGATAGGTGCTCTTGCAGGTTACCTGTTGAACAGAAACCTGTCAGCTGCTGAACTCGAGCAGGCATCAACAACAACGATTTCGGGTAAATACCGTGCTTCAGTGATTGCTAAACACGTGAACATGGACGTGGAAGAATTTGGAAGGTATAATCCAAAATTTGACAAGATCATGGACAGCGCAGAAAACACCTATGATCTTAAGTTGCCTGCTAACCAGATGGAAAAATTTATTGCAAATAAATATTCCATTCTGAACGAATCGGTTCAATTATTGCTGAAGGATGAATCTGGACTCGCAAATAATTTTGAGCTAAACAATAAACAACAAACTACAGCCATCAAGTAAATTTTGCTCTGTTTGTGTTCTCTAATGAAAGGTATTGGTTTCGGCCAATGCCTTTTTTATTGCCGCAGCTTTCAGAAGGCATTCGTCGTATTCCTTCTCAGGATCGCTTACAAAGGTGATGGCTGATCCAGCGTGAAACGACAGATATTGGTTGGTGGAATTATAAAGCACGCTTCTTATAACTACGTTGAAATCGAAATCCCGGTCAGGAGTTACGTACCCGATTGATCCGGAAAATAATCCACGTTTTGTTTTTTCGTAATTCTCAATAATTTCCATCACACGCTTTTTCGGAGCACCGGTCATCGAACCCATGGGAAATGCTGCACGGATCGCATCTATCCAGGTTACTCCATCTTTCAATTTGCCGCTGATGGTGGATATCATCTGGTGCACATGCGGAAAACTATAAACTGCACAGAGTTCATCCACAACTACACTACCCTCCATACAGATTCGCGACAGATCATTGCGCACAAGATCGACTACCATGATATTCTCTGCCCGCTCCTTTTCGCTGTTTGCCAGCTCAGACGCATTATTTTTATCCGCATCAACATCACCTGTAATTCTCTGTGATGTTCCTTTGATCGGTTGCGACAAAAGATGATCGCCTTCTTTTCGCAGAAATCGCTCAGGGCTCTGGCATGAAAGGAATAAATCGTTGACCCGGTAGAATGCAGAAAATGGATTAGGTGAAGAGTTGCTGAGATCCTTGTATAATCCCGTCATATCTATGCGTGCATTCTCTGCATAAAATTCCTGGCAAAAGTTTATTTCATAGCAATCACCGCGAAGAATATGTTGCTTGAGCTTTTTTACCGTTTCAACATACTCTTCCCGGGTATAACGTTGCTGTATAGCCGATATCCTCCCGGACTTTTGAGGGAGCGTTTGAGAGGCCTGAATATCCCGCCACACAGTTCCTGCATCGTGTTGTTGTACCGTACCGATACTGATGGAATGTTGATCCAGGCGGATAAGAATTTCTGGTACAAAAAAGAACAGGTCGGGAAATTTTACGTTGTCCGGATTCCGGGAAACAAGTTGTTCCGTTTCGTTTTTAAGATCATATCCGAAATGACCGAATAACCAATCCTTGTGCCTGGCAGAAAATTCGTTCAATTCGGAAAATGCATTGCCCGCGTCGCAACTTACCAGGTCGCTTGCGCCGGCTGCGAGAACGCATTCGATACTGTGATGTGAGAGATGGTAATTGTGATTATCTAAAAAACAACAAATGTTGAACCGGTTACACCAATTCAACATTTGCAATTTAGTTTGCTGAAGATCAGCTATTGGAAAACTCGTGAACTTTCTGTTCAAGATATTAATTAATAGTCATCCTCTTCGTCGTCAATAGCAGAGTCATTAAAAAGATCCATGTCTTTAAACTCATCATCAATACCGAGATCGTCATCATCTCCGCCTTTTCCTTTCTTTCCAGTACCGGCTTTTTTAGCCTTTGATTTTGGCAGGTCAAATTCTTCGAAGTCAGGATCCCAGGAATCGTCTTCTTCAGGCTTATCCCAATCGTCCACTTCATCTTCGTCTACCTCTTCGTCGTCTTCCTCATCGTCGTCATTCTTGCCCTTCTTGCCTGCTGGCTTTGCTGATTTCTTCGAAGAGGCCTTACTTACTTCAGTATCATCATCCTCTTCTTCATCTTCCAGCTCGTCATCTTCCAATTGTTTTTTGGGTTTGGAAGTGGCTTTCTTAGGAGTGTCTTTAGGAGGTTTAGATTCTGACTTTCCTGCGGATTTTTTTGCTGCCATACTCTGGTGATATTGAGTTGTAAAATTTCAGCGAAGTTTTTAATTCGCCAAACTTTTTTTGGGTTTTTTTACTCCACGGTAATCAGCTGGTCACGTCCCGGTCCATTCGAGATGTAGCCTACGTTTACGCCCAAATACCCGTTAATGAAATCTACATAATTTTTCATTTCCGCTGGCAGATCTGAGGGCGATTTAATCTGCGTGATATCTTTTTTCCAACCCTTGAATTTTTGTAATACCGGTTGCACGTCCACCCTGGTCATCTGGTATGGCACTTCTTGGGTTTCCTCTCCATTTACTTTATAGCTGGTGCACACCGAAAGTTCATCGAAGGCGTCGAGCACATCGGCCTTGGTCATGATGATTTTTGTTGTACCATTTACAAAGCACGTATATTTCAATGCCACGAGGTCGATCCAGCCGCAGCGTCTTGGCCTGCCGGTTGTTGCGCCGAATTCCTGGCCCGTCTTTCTCAGCTCTTCTCCCACGCTGTCGAACAATTCTGTTGGGAAAGGTCCGCTTCCCACGCGTGTACAGTATGCTTTTGTAACGCCCATTACCTCTTTTATCTTTTGAGGTGCAACACCGAGGCCCGTACAAACACCGGCCGAAATAGTATTTGAAGAAGTAACATATGGGAAGGTTCCAAAATCAACATCAAGCATGGATCCCTGGGCGCCTTCTGCCAGCACTTTCTTGCCCTTGCTGATCTGGTCGTTGATGAAATACTCACCATTTACAATCTTAAACTGGCGCATAAATTCAACGGCTTCCAGGAATTCGTCTTCCCATGCAGAAATGTCTTCGTTGAAGTTCATGCCATCAAGGAGCTTCTGGTGTTTCAGACGCAACTTGATGTAATTCGACGTAAAATTCTTGTCGAGCAGATCGCCAACGCGGATCCCGTTTCGTCCGGTCTTATCCATATATGCCGGACCAATACCTTTCAGTGTAGAACCGATCTTTTCATTGCCTTTTGATAGTTCCGATGCCTTATCCAGGGCCCGGTGAGTTGGAAGTATAACGTGTGTGCGTTGTGAGATGTAAATATTTTTTCGGAAATCGGCAACAAAAGGCTTTACCGTTTCGCATTCCCTTTTCAATGTTACGGGATCAAGCACTACCCCGTTTCCGATGAGGTTGATTTTATTTTCGTGAAAAATACCAGAGGGAATCTGGTGCAAAACAATTTTCTTATCCTTAACGTAAAGCGTGTGACCGGCATTTGGTCCACCCTGAAACCGTGCGATCACATCGTAGCCCGGAGCGAAAAAGTCTACAATTTTGCCTTTTCCCTCGTCGCCCCACTGCAGGCCTAAAATTACATCAACCATTATATGTGGAATATTTTGAAAAAGGGCAAAGGTAAGGGGGAAAAATCATCCTTCCGTATCGTAACGGTCCACCGTTTCAATACCCGGCAACTTTTTTAAATGCTCTACCAGTTCGTCGAGTTCCTCCTTATCATGCACGTAGATTTTTACGTTCCCGTAAAACAATCCTTCTTTTGCTTCGATGGTCATTGCGTTGATGTTCAGGCGCATTTCTCCCGATATCAGGTTGGTGATTTTGTGAATAACACCAACATCGTCGAGTCCAACGATATTCAAACCCGTCAGGAACGAAATTTCTTTGTTCCTGGCCCACTTTGTTTTTACCACCCTATGTCCATAATTCGCCATCAGTTTTGCAGCATTCGGACAGTTTGTGCGGTGGATGGTTAATCCTTTTCCTGTAGTAACAAATCCAAATACGTCATCGCCAGGGATCGGCTTACAACAGTTTGCGAGGTTATACACGATCCTGTCGCTGCTTTCGCCAAATATGACCAGTTCAGCATCTTTTTTGGGAACGGGCTGATGGTCGGTTTTTGGTTCTATCGGCGGTCTTACAGGTTTCGGAGCTTCTACTTTGTCGCCAATTACCTGGAACTCGGCCAGCTCTTTCAGGTCGATGGTCTTAATAGCTACCTGGTAAAAAAGATCGAGCGGAGAATTCAGCTTGTAGTAGTTTGTGATCACTTCCACATTGTGCTGGTTGAATACAGCACCCATGTTTTCCAGTTTGCGATGCACCGTGTATTTACCTTCGTCGGCAATTCTTCTTTTCTCTTCCTTGAGTGCATCCTTGATCTTGGTTTTTGCTTTTGCTGTCACTACCAGGTTCAACCAGTCATCGTTGGGCTTTTGTTTTCCCGACGTGATAATTTCTACCTGGTCGCCACTGCGGAGCTTATGACTGATAGGTACAAGTTTGTGGTTCACCTTTGCGCCGATACATTGTGAACCCACAGCACTGTGAATTGCAAATGCAAAATCGAGCGCTGAAGAACCCACCGGCAACATTTTTACATCGCCTTTTGGCGTGTATACATATATTTCTTCGGTAAGAAAACTGGTTTTGAAATCCTGCAGAAAATCGACCGAATCAGTATCCTGCGCACTCAATACTTCGCGTATCTGCTGGAACCATTTTTCAAATCTGCCTTCATCGTTTCCACCTTCCTTATATTTCCAGTGTGCAGCCAGGCCTTTTTCTGCGATTTCATTCATTCGCTTGGTGCGTATCTGCACTTCAACCCATTTCCCCTGTGGCCCCATCACTGTTGTATGCAATGCTTCGTATCCATTCGATTTCGGATTGCTCAGCCAGTCGCGCAGTCGTTCAGGAGAAGGTGTATACTCATCAGTAATGAAAGAATACACCTTCCAGCAATCTTCCTTTTCACGTTCCGGCGGTGAATTCAATATTACCCGAATAGCGAACAGGTCGTATACTTCTTCAAACTCCACTCCTTTCTTCCGCATTTTGTTCCATATCGAGTGAATGCTTTTCGGCCGTCCGTATATTTCGAAATTGAAGCCGTTCCTTTCAAGTTTATCGCGAAGCGGACGAATAAATTCATTGATGTATCGCGAACGTTCCCTCCTGGTTTCTGCAAGCTTACGCGCGATTTCCTTGTACGCATCGGGTTCAAGGTATTTCATCGACAGGTCTTCCATTTCTGTTTTGATGTTGTACAAACCCATACGGTGTGAAAGGGGTGCATACACATACACGGTTTCGGAAGATATCTTGAGTTGTTTCTCACGCTTCATGCTATCGAGCGTGCGCATGTTGTGCAGCCCG
>JAFAGE010000135.1 GCA_023423015.1 Bacteroidota bacterium | reverse complement strand
CTTCCGCCCACCGGCAAAAGACTCTTACCAGTTTTATCTTAAAACCGGTGCAGTAAAAAATCTGACGAAGCTTACCGGCGACAGCATAGGATTCTGGAAACAGATCATGAACCACCCCGACTACGACACATTCTGGCAAAGACGTGATGTACGTCGCGCACTCACCAATGTGAAACCTGCGATGCTTGTGGTAGGCGGTTTGTTTGATGCTGAAGATTGCTTCGGTGCATGGCAAACCTATAAGGCCATCGAAAAACAAAATCCCGGAACCGTTAACAAGATTGTTATGGGTCCATGGTCGCACGGACAATGGGCGGCCAATGAAGCCACTCAACTTGGACATATAAAATTTGGAAGCAACACTTCTGAATGGTATGTCGACAATGTTGAACTTCCATTCTTTGAATATTATCTAAAAGGCCGTGGCGACAGCAACAAAATTAAAGAGGCAACGATCTTTTTCACTGGTGAAAACACATGGAAACAGTTAGAAAAATGGCCGATGGATAATGTGAAAACACGTGCCATTTACTTTCAGCCCGGAGGTAAATTGTCGTGGCAAAAGAATAATGCAGCGCAGAGTTATTCGCAATACACCAGCGATCCATCTAAGCCGGTTCCATACTCTCCTGATATGAAGCCTTACAGGACGGCGGAATATATGATCGACGACCAGGGTTTTGCATCGAAGAGACCTGATGTGCTGGTCTTTGAAACAGAGTTGACGGAAGACCTGACGCTTGCGGGATCATTAACAGCAGATCTGAGTGTATCGATAACCGGAACCGATGCCGATTTCGTAGTGAAATTAATCGACGTGTTTCCGGATTCGATATCCTACAATCCGCAGGATGATTATGCGATGGCAGGATTTCAGATGCTTGTGCGTGGAGAAGTGTTTAGGGGGAAATATAGGAACAGTTTTGAAAGGCCTGAGGCATTCGTGCCTAACAGGATAACAAAAGTGAAATTTGAATTACCTGACGTGGCGCACACGTTTAAGAAGGGGCATAAATTAATGTTGCAGATACAGAGTAGTTGGTTTCCGTTGGTTGACAGGAACCCGCACCGGTTTATGAATATCTACCAGGCCGACGACAAGGATTTTCAGAAAGCCGATATCAGGTTGTACCACGACAGGGTAAATGCAAGTGCAGTTCATTTGCCTGTTTTGTCAGAATAGAAAAGACCTTGGCTAATTGGCTTTATGATTGTGAGTGCAAGGTATTTACCTGTGGTTTCAATATTCGCTGATTGGCCCTGGATTGAACCAGTGATTTTATTCCCGGAGATAACATGATGAGCATTCCGGTGAGTAGCATCAGCAGGAATGTTAGCAGAAAATAGTCTTGCCAGATGATACAAAGCGCAATCGCGACAATTACATAAATAGTTACAAGCAGCTCGATGTAGTTGAGGGTTGTCCATTTACCACGCAGGTAAACAGACGCCATTTTATTCAGGCCGTTTGTTTTTGGTGTACGCACGAAGGCGCTTTTTTTACCGGCGAGGCCTTGCAAAACACCAATACCATTTTGTACAGATAAGGCCATGTACACGATCAGGAATAATGGAAAATACAACCAGAAGTTTTTCCGGGTGATAGTTGTTTGAGTGCCTGTGTAATAATAAAAGCCCATGAGGGGCAACGTCAATCCTGTGATGAGTAGAATCTGCGCGAGGCTGTCAAATGAATCGTGAAAATGTCTTCCGGCGATGATTGGGATGGTAAGAATGATGTTTCCCAGAACTGCTACGAACGAAAGGCTTCCGAGCAGGTGGAAAAAGGCATGACTCTTTTTTGCGGGATCGAATGTTGAGTTCAATACGGTACGGAGATGTCGTCTTGCTGTTTCTGCCATTCCTTTTGCCCAGCGGTATTGTTGAGATTTGAGGGCATTGATGTCTGATGGAAGTTCGGCAGGCACGGTAAGTTCATTATCGTATCGGAGTTCCCAGCCTTTGAGTTGGGCGCGATATGAAAGTTCGAGGTCTTCTGTTAGTACGTCACCATTCCAGCCGCCGGCATCGAGGATACAGGCTTTTCTCCACACGCCGGCTGTGCCGTTGAAGTTGAGGAAATAACCCGCTGCGGCGCGGCCATTCTGTTCGAGGTTGAAGTGGCTGTCGAGCAGGAATGCCTGGATTTTGGTGAAAGAATTTTGGTCGAGGTTGCTATGCGTCCACCTCGATTGGACTCCACCAACTTTTTCGTTAGTAAAATGGGGAAGGATGCGGAGCAGGAAGTCGCGTGGGGGAATAAAATCGGCATCGAAAATGGCGATGAATTCTCCTTTACACAGGGGGAGTGCTTCCTGGAGTGCACCGGCTTTGTAGCCTGTACGTATATCGCGATGCAAAACAACTATGTTCATGCCCAGGGATGCGAGGTTTTCGGCTTCTTTCTTCACGATGGAGGTGGTCTGGTCGGTAGAGTCGTCGAGCACCTGGACTTCGAGGAGGTTGCGGGGGTAGTCGATTTTGCTGATGGCTTCCATCAGCTGGCGGATCACAAATTGTTCGTTATAAACGGGGATCTGGATAGTGACGGATGGTAATATTGTTTTAGTTGCTGGTTGCGGCTGAGGTGATTTTCTGCGTTTTGATTTCACCAGCAGGTGAATCTGCGCGAGCGTGCCGGCTATCAGCCAAAGGGAGCACAGGAGGTAGAGGATAAGGCAAATGAGGGCGAAGGCATAAAGCATGGAAGTCCACTTTATGTAAATGCAATGGTAAAATCATGCCCGGGAATTGGTTGGCAAACGGGGTAAACAAATGGCTGGTTTTCCATACCTTTGCCGCTCTTCAAAATGCAGTGATTGCATTGCTGGTCCCGTAGTTCAATGGATAGAATAGAAGTTTCCTAAA
>JAFAGE010000055.1 GCA_023423015.1 Bacteroidota bacterium | reverse complement strand
ACATAAGGGTAATGGTATTGCCGGAAATTGGGGGTAAGATCTGGGCAGCGTTTGAAAAATCTACCAACAAATCTTTTATTTATTATAACCAGGTGGTGAAATTCCGCGATGTAGCTATGCGCGGGCCCTGGACAAGCGGAGGTCTTGAACCGAATTATGGTATTGTTGGACACACACCCAACTGTGCCACTCCGGTTGACTACACGGTAATCAAAAAGAAAGATGGCAGCGTGAGTTGCGTGGTCGGTGTGCTCGACCTGTTAACCCGGAGCGTATGGCGAATGGAGATAAACCTGAAAAAAGACCGGGCTTATTTTACCACACATTCTACCTGGTACAACGCATCGCCGTTTGAGCAACCTTATTACCACTGGATGAATGGTGCTTTGCGTGCAGCAGACGATCTTCAATTCGTATTTCCGGGAACAAAATACATCGGCCATGCAGGCGAATACGCCAATTGGCCCGTAGATGAAAAAGGCCGCGATCTTTCGTTCTATAAAAACAATGATTTCGGATCATACAAGTCGTACCATGTATTTGGTAAGCATGCCAATTTCTGGGGTGGATATTACCACAATGAGGATTTCGGAATGGCACGCTATTCCACCTATGATGATAAAGCGGGAAAGAAGATCTGGATCTGGGGATTGTCGCGTGAAGGTATGATATGGGAGAAGTTGCTTAGCGACCAGGATGGGCAATACGTAGAAGTGCAAAGTGGCCGCCTGTTCAATCAACCTGCGGAACAGAGTTCGTTTACGCCGTTTAAAAATCGTGGGTTTGCGCCTCATGCTACAGACACATGGACGGAATACTGGTATCCCGTAAAGAATACAAAAGGGTTTGTTGCTGCTTCAGAATATGGTGCGGTAAACGTAACCAACAATAATGGGAAACTTGCCGTTTATTTCAATGCTGTACAGCCAATAGATGACACGCTGACTATTTATAACAAAGAAGAAAAAATTTATCAGCGCCGTATCCAATTGAAAACACTACAGGTGTTCGCAGATTCAGTATCATTTGCCGGTAACCGCGACGATTTGCGTGTTCAGATTGGTAGAGGTAAGCTGGAGTTCGATGCTGCCCCGGATGCCGGCAATCTTTCCAGGCCATTTGCCTCGCCTGCATCATTCGATTGGAACACTGCACAAGGATTGTATATCCAGGGTAAGGAGTTTATCAGGCAGCGCATGTACACACCTGCGGAAGAAAAACTGGAGGCTGCGCTGGAAAAGGATTCCAACTACCTTCCGGCTCTTGCAGATTATGCCATGTTGATGTATAGGCAAATGAAATACGATGTTGCTTTGAAATCAGCAAAGCATGCATTGTCAATCGATGCTTATGATCCTGCGGCCAATTTCTACTATGGTTTGATCAACGAAATAACTGGCAGGATAACTGATGCGAAAGATGGATATGCAATTGCCTCGCAGTCTGTCGAATTCCGGAGCGCATCATTTACAAGGCTTGCAACAATTTATCACCGCGAAAAGTTTTATAACAGGGCTATTGAATTTGCATACAAGAGCATTGATGCCAACCGTGCTGCCATAGATGCATACCAGATCCTGGCTGTAACCTTTCGCGATTTGAAAAAGGAAAAGGAATATCGGGCTGCTCTCGATTCACTATCATCGATAGATCCGTTGAACCATTTCGCCAATTTTGAGCGGATGGTTATACAAAGCGGAACCGATAAAGCAAAGTTTACTTCAACTGTAAACAATGAAATGCCTCACCAGACATTCCTGGAATTGGCAGCCTGGTATTACAACGCAGGCAGGAATGGTGATGCTTTACAGGTGTTGGAACTGGCAGGCAACAACTGGGAGGTTCAGTGCTGGCGGACATACCTGAAAAATGAAGTTCCGGAATTCGCGAACCTTCAACCCGATCTCACTCATCCCTTCCGGCACGAAACTGCAGAGATGCTTATCAGTTTAAGCGAGAAAAATGAACATTGGTTTCTGAAATACCAGCTGGCACTGGTCCGCTGGAACAACAATGATCTGGAAGCAGCAAGATCACTATTTGATGCATGTGGAAACAATCCTCAATACGCGCCCTTCTATGCTGCCCGTGCAAAATTCTATGCAAAGGCTGATAGTACCAGAGTGTTGGCCGATCTGAAACGGGCAAAAGAACTCGATGGAACCCAGTGGCGATATGGCCGTGCACTCATAGAACACTATCTTTCTATTGGTAATATCGCAGATGCAAGGAATGAGGCAGCTGCTGAATATAGGAAGCATCCTTCCAGCTATGTAATTGGAATGTTATATGCGAGGGCTCTCATGCAAAACAAGGAATATGGAGCTGCAGATAAACTGCTTTCCCAGTTAAATGTGTTACCAAACGAGGGAGCAACCGGTGGACGGATCTTATACCGCGATGTAAAGTTGATGCTCGCTGCACAGCAAATGAAGAATGGTAAGTTCAAAAATGCATTGTCATACATCAATGCCTCGCGTGAATGGCCTGAGCAATTGGGATCGGGTAAACCCTACGAAGATGATCTTGATGAGCGTGTGCAGGATTGGTTAACGTATGTGGTACACAATCGCCAGAAAAATACTACCGCAGCAAATGCCTCCCTGCAAAAAGTAGTTGATAAGGGAATAAATCCAGCATCAGGCCAGCCTTCTGTAACCGATCATATCACCGCAATCGCTATGACAAAGCTTGGTGAGAAAGAAAAGGCCCTGAAATACCTGCAGTCAAAGCTGGAAAAGCATCCCGAAAATGCATTGATCAACTGGAGTATTTCCGCTATAAAGGGTGAAAGTACATCTGTACCTGATGTTGTGAAGCAGGATAGTACATACCAGTTACTTGCTGAAGCAGGAGCCTGGTAACCATTCATCCTGTATATCGGGCATTTCAGCAAAAGGCTGGATGATTTTTTTATTGTGGCGCAAGTATTCTGAATCGGCATCGTCTAAGTGAAGACCCTATTCTAAACACGAAGATGATGAGATTACTTTTACTAGCTACGGCTTTATTTCTTTGCTCAGTACAATTTGTTGTTGCACAAGACCCCATGACCGGAGGTATGGGCGAATCTTCATCGTTTGATGGTGCGCCGCGCGCTTCATTGAAGAAGGGTTTGTTCGGGAAAGTAGTAGACAGCAAGAACAACAAAGGCATAGACGCTGCATCTGTTCAGGTGTTTGCTCTTTTGCGTGGTGCAGACGGTGTACAGAGGGACAGCCTCATTGCCGGAATGCTCACCAAACCTAATGGTGACTTCAACTTCTTAGATCTTCGCCTTCCCGATTCTTTTTCAGTCAGGGTGTCAGCCCAGGGTTATGCCGAAAATGATAAAATTGTAGCCATGGACAGGTCGAATGCGGCAACGCAGGGCATGGACGTGGGTAACATCCGTTTGGCCAGCCAGGCCGATATGCTGGGAGCGGTAACCGTAACGGCCCAGCGTTCTGCATTGCAGATGGGAATAGACCGAAAAGTTTTTAATGTAGACAAAAGCATCGTATCAACCGGCGGTACTGCAGTTGACGTAATGAAGAACATTCCCTCAGTGTCAGTAGATGTGGAGGGAAATGTCACGTTGCGAAATACAAGTCCCCAGATATTTGTTGATGGAAGACCTACAATATTGACATTGCAACAGATTGCAGCAGACGACATCGAAAGGATAGAATTGATCACAAATCCATCAGCAAAGTTCGATGCAGCAAGTTCCGGTGGTATCATTAATGTTGTACTGAAAAAAACAAGGAGACGCGGAATTTATGGCATGGCCTCAGTGGGTGTAGGTACTCCGGACATTCTCAATGGTAATGTCAGTCTCAATGTCCGGCAGGGGAAACTGAACTTTTTTGGAAGTGCCAACTACAACAGATCGGGTGGTGTTGCAAAAAGCGAATCTTTCCGCGCGAATAAGTCTAACGGAATCGTAACTGATTTTTTCGACCAGGTATCTGAAAACGACAGAACACGCCGCTTTCAAAGTTTCCGCTTCGGTTTTGATTATTTCATTGATAACCGCAACACGCTAACGATTTCCCAGAATTTCGTGAAAGGCCGGTTCGGCAATTTTGAAACACAGGACCAGGTATATCGGGATGCTTTGGAAAATATCACCCGGCTTGGCGAGCGTGTTTCAGACCAGGCTGCCCAATTTGACCGCAGCAATACACAATTGAATTTTACACACAATTTCCCTAAAAAAGGAATGGAGCTTACTGCCGACGTAACGTACAATGTAGGTGACGGGTTGAACGGATCGATGATTAATAATTACTTTTTTAATCCGGATGGCAGCAGTTTAGGAAGTCCGAATACCGTAAGGAATAGCGGAAACAATGAAAATAACCAGCTCACTGTTCAGACAGATTTCGTAAATCCACTCAGCGAAGATTCGAGGCTCGAAATGGGGTTGCGGTTTTTCACACAGGATAATGCGAATGTGTATAATGCTTTTGCATTGAACAACAACAATGAGGTGAAGTTGCCGCTGAGTACAAATGTTCGCTACGACGAATCTGTTTTTGGCGCATACACCACATATTCCAATAAGATAAAGTCGGTCCGCTACCAGGTTGGTTTGCGTGCTGAATATTCAAAATTCAACGGCGAACTGGTAGACAGTGCACGAACTTTCGGATACGAGTTGCCGGGCGACATCGGAAACATATTTGATGGTTTATTCCCAAGCCTGTTCCTTACAAAAGAACTTTCTGAAGACAAGGAAATACAGGCGAATTTCAGCCGTCGTATCAGGAGGCCTAATTTCTGGCAACTGAATCCTTTTATTGATATAAACGATCCGCAGAATATACGCCAGGGTAATCCTGCATTGCGGCCTGAATATGTGAACTCATTTGAACTGAACTATAACCAGAAATATGAGAAAGGAAATTTCCTCGGTGTGTTGTATTTCAGGAACAACGTTGCTGATATTACTCAATACGGTGACACCATTACTGCTGAACAATACGAGCAGCTTAATAATGCAGCCATAGATCCCAATGCTATCCTGAATACATTTATCAACGCGCAGTTCACGAACAGGATGGGTGCTGAATTCACGCTGAATCACAGTATCGGCAATTTTGAAATTATACCGAACATCAATCTTCAGTATAGAAAAGTGAAGGCAGTGATCGGTGACCTGAACCTGAGCAACCAGGGCTTTAACTGGGAATCGAAACTGATGTTCAACTACCGTTTTGCACAGGCAAAGTCAGCCTTGCTCAAAAACCTGAGCATGCAGCTTACGGCAAATTATGAGTCGAAAGAAATAATACCTCAGGGTCGTAACAAGGAGCAATTTGTATCTGATTTTGCATTGCGTAAGGAATTCCTGAAGAACAGGACCGCGACATTCACATTTGCAGTAAACGACATCTTCAATACAAACAGGTGGGGACAGATTTACGATACAGAGAATTTCTACCAGGACGCCTACCGCAGGTGGAACGTGCGAAATTTCCGTGTAACGCTGTCGTACCGGTTTGGTAATCGTGATTTTAATATGTTCGGTCAGCGTGATCGCCGGTCGAATGGTGGTAGTGGCGATGATGATTAAGAAGGAGGAGTTACAATCTTTCTTATATTAGCTGAAACCCTTTTTTATGGCGTTTCAGAATGCTATCAGCTGGTTCGAGATTCCCGCAACCGATCTCGCCAGGGCCCAGAAATTTTACGAAACCATATTCAACGTGTCGTTGCAGCCCCTGGATCTTGACAATATTAAGATGCGCATGTTTCCGTTAAACGATGTGGAAGGAGTTGGCGGCGCAGTTGTCGAGAGCGGGGGTTTTCATTTACCATCCCAAACTCATGGTCCGCTTATTTACCTCAATGGTAATCCTGATCTCCAGCTGGTACTTGACCGGGTAGAAGCAGCGGGAGGGAAGATATTGCAGCCGAAAACAGAGATATCTCCCGATTATGGGTTTATGGCTGTAATCATCGACACAGAAGGTAATCGGATCGGTTTACACTCGATACCGCAACTCTAATTTGCCGCTAATCTTTAACCTGTTCTTCCGTCACTTCCCGAAGTGTTTGGAGAGCTTCCGATTTCGGTCGAATGATAAGTCGAAGTGTGGGATCATTTGTAATAAATGACCAGAACCAGTTGTATGCGAGTTTCGCTTTATTGCGATAGCCTGCTATAGGGATGAGGTGAATAAACAACCACACGAGCCATGCAAGAAATCCTTTGAAGAAACCCTTTGGCAAATCCACCACTGCCTTGTATTTGGCAATAATTGCCATGCTTCCTTTATCGTTGTACCGGAAAGCCTGCATTTGTTTTTCATACCTCAGGCGTTCAAGATTTCCTGCCAGCAATTTTCCTTGTTGTATCGCAACCTGAGCAAGTTGCGGATGCCCGTTTGGAAATTTCGGATCGGCAGTCATGTAGCACATATCGCCGATTGCGAAAACGTTGTCAGTGCCTTTTACTTTATTATATTCGTCAACTATTAAACGCCTGCCCCTTCCAAAACTTTCTTTAGGAATTCCCGGAACATCGCGGCTTACCACTCCCGAAGCCCAAACCAGGTTGGCGGAAGGAATAGATTCACCATTAGCAAGAATCACGCGATCATCTACATAGTCTTTCACCGCCGTATTCAGTATTATCTTTACACCAAGTTCGTTCAGCACTTTATACGCTTCCTTTTGCGACTTAACGCTCATCGGTCCAAGAAGGTTTGGTCCCGCATCGATCAGGTAAATATTGCCACGCAAATTTTTTAGTTCCGGATAGTCTTTTCGCAGGATATTCTTCCGCATTTCAGCAAGCATTCCCGAAACCTCGACGCCCGTGGGACCTCCACCGGCGATCACGATATTTTGTAATTTCTCTCTTTCGGGTCCGTCTTTTAAACGAACAACCTTTTCCATATTAATCAGCAGGTGGTTGCGAAGATTCAGGGCGTCGTCGATGTTTTTCATCGGCAACGAATGTTTCTTCACGTTTTCCATGCCGAAATAATTGGTTTCAGTTCCCATTGCCAGTACCAATACATCATATTCCACATCTCCGGTATCCGTTTCAACAAGATTGCGATTCAGATCAACAGAGGTGATACAGCCGAGATGAAAGCGCAGGTTGCTGCGGTTTTGAAACATTCTTCGGAAAGGGTAGCTGATGTTGGAAGCTTCGATGAAAGAAGTGGATACCTGGTAAAGTAATGGAGGGAAGAAATGGTAATTGTTCCTGTCAATCAGCGTAATCTGAAAATCTTCATTCTTTACAAGCCTTTTGGCCAGGTTAATGCCACCAAAACCGCCGCCAACGATAACTACTTTCATCCGGATATCTTTTTACAAAGGTAGTTATCTTAAAAAAAAGGGGCCATGGATAGAAATCCCGGCCCGTGTTTAAATCCAATATCCTATGAAAAACCTGACCTCATAGGTCCAACGCCATGCCAAAGCAATTTTAAGCGTAAAACAAGCCTGTTTATGCTGTTTTTAGTCCCCTGGTGGGAATTCCTGTGTCATTTAGGGAATAAAAACAAGAAGTTTGTGGGATAAACAATTTGGAAGGCTGGCCTGTCGTTTTGCTGCAAATCCGTACCGATGCGAAATCCTGTTTCGAGGCATTTTGTTGCCCTTTCGTGCCTTGTATTCTTGTTCTCCTCCTGTAAGAAAGACACCAGTCTTTCATCAAAAAGTGAGATTGACCTGGTGATTGAAACAGCGCCGCCGGTTCATATGCCGGTTACCGCCAGGGTTAATGCAGTATGTGCTGGATATTATGCGGCTTTACCTGCGCGTTATGATTCAAGCCTCAAAAAATACCCGCTTATCCTGTTCCTGCATGGAATTGGTGAAATCGGGAATGGAAGTCCTGAACACCTGGCCAGGATGGTTCGTGCCGGCCTGCCCCGGTTGATTAACAGGAAAAAATTCCCGCCGAGTTTTGAAGTAGACGGACAACATTATTCCTTCATAGTTGTTTCTCCGCAGTTTAAAGAACGCCCGTCAAACGATGAGGTGAACGAAGTGCTCAACTATATGGTGAAGAAATACAGGGTAGACACGAGCAGAATTTATGTTACCGGCCTGAGCCTGGGAGGCGGCGTAACC
>JAFAGE010000446.1 GCA_023423015.1 Bacteroidota bacterium | reverse complement strand
GCATCGTGCATGATGTGCAGGTGCTGATCGTGATCCGTTTTATGCTCGGAGTTGTTGAAAGCGCCGTAATGCCCGCCATGCTGATTTTCCTTAGCAGGTGGTTCACGAAAAGCGAGCGGTCGCGTGCAAATGCTTTTCTCATACTTGGCACCCCGGTGACCATCCTGTGGATGTCTATTTTGTCGGGATACCTGCTTGAAGCATACGGGTGGCGATGGATGTTCATCATCGAGGGCGTTCCGGCAATACTGTGGGCTTTCATCTGGTGGAAAGTGGTGGAGAACGATCCGGGAGAAGTTCATTGGCTTTCTGCAGAGGAGAAATTGCAGCTGAAGGGAAAGATGGCCGCCGAACAGTCGTCCATTGCTCCCGTGAAGAATTATGGAGCGATGTTTCGTTCACCCGTTGTTATTCTATTGTCCCTGCAATACGCGCTATGGAGCATCGGCGTTTACGGGTTTGTGATGTGGCTGCCTTCCATCATTAAGGCTGCACCTGGCATAGATATCGTAACCACCGGCTGGCTCTCTGCCGTTCCATACGTGTTTGCCATAGCGGGAATGCTCATCGCATCCTACATGTCCGACCGCGTGGGCAAACGAAAAATATTCGTGTGGCCATTGTTACTTGCAGGTTCCATCTCCTTCTATTTTTCATACGTTACGGGTGAAGGAAACTTCTGGTTATCGTTTGTTCTTCTCACAATAGCAGGAGCCGCTATGTATGCGCCATATGGACCATTCTTTGCCATCATCCCGGAAATCCTGCCCCAGAATGTTTCGGGCGTTGCCATGGCATTGATCAACAGCTTTGGCGCACTAGGGTCTTTCGTGGGCGCTTACATTGTTGGCCGCCTGAATGCAGCCTACAACGATTTTGGTCCATCGTACATCTTTATGGCCGTTTCGCTGCTGGCATCAGCAATAATCACGATGATCGTTAAAGAGCGGTCGAAATTTTAATCTTCCACACCCAGGTTTTTCAGGAGCCATTTCTGCGAACGCTCAACCTGCTCGGGATACATCCAGTGGGCAGTTTCAACCGCAAGGTGCAATTCTTTCGGGGCAGTGATTACGTTGTATGCAGAATACATGGATGTAGGCGGACAAACATTATCGTTATAACCCCAACTGTAATGTCCCGGCACTTTCAGTTGCCTTGCAAAGTTTACTACATCATAATAGCGGATAGTTTCCACCTTTTCTTTCCTGTTGTTGTATCGTGCATTGTTTTTGTCGAACAGATGAGGCCATCCTCCGGCACGATTGTGCAGGTAACCAGTCATGTCGCACATTGCAGGCACAAACGGTGCAAGAAATTTCACGCGCTTGTCGAGAGATGCGGTTACGATGGACAGCGCTCCCCCCTGGCTTCCACCTGTGACGGCAAGCTTTTCGCCGTCAAACTGTGGAAGGCTATCTATAAAATCTACTGCCCGAACACAACCGAGGTAAACGCGTTTGAAATAATATTTGTCGCGATTATCAAGATTGAAATGTGGGTAACCGTTCAGCGCTCCCGAAGAGAGATTGTTGTACACATCAGGAGCCAGATTTACAGGTATGCCATGAATCCCGATTTCCAGGGTGATCACTCCTTTCTCCGCTGTTCGAACATCTCCGTTATAAGGCCGGATACCTGCACCCGGTACCATCAGCAATGCGGGATATTTACCTTCTTTTTTCGGCACACTTAAAATGCCGTATACCCTTGAATTGTCGATGTTTTGCAGACTTAAATGATACACATTCACCTTTTCAGTACACTTCTCTGGCATCAACACCATACGACTGTCGATTGGGATTTTTGCAAGTTCTTTTTTACAGGAATCCCAAAAATTGTTGAAGTCTTTAGGCATATCCACAGTGGGTTGTATTTTCTCCGGATCATACCCGGCCGTAACCCATGCCCGATACGATTTGCCTTCGTGCCAGGCAGTTACGGCACATTGCATAAACCCGGGAGCCTTCAAGCCAGGAACACTGATGGTTGTGCGTCCATCTTTTAAAACCAGCGAGTCTTTTTTTACCGGTTCCATCTTCTCTGGTCCCACCTCATATTTCACCGTCACATTTTCCAGCGGATGATTGTCTTTAAGAACCGTAACGGAAAACTTTACCGGTTCCCCGGATTTATACGTCCAATCACTGTGATCGGGAGCTATTACTACCTTCACATATTTTTCCTGAGGCTGAGCAAAAACAATCCCGGGAGCAATAGAAATGAGGAGGATTAAAAGGAGATGTAAAAGTCGCATGAATTAAAATTTAGCTTTTTGAAAAATCCTGGCTTATGCTTATTCTTTGGGTGCTACGCTTACCTTTTTACCTGATAAAATAAATGCGACAATGGTTTCCGCATCTTCCTTCGACAGGTTTGCATGAGGACTCATCGGAATCTGTCCCCACACTCCTGCTCCGCCTTTGATTATCTTCTCCGCCAGCGAAGGGATTTTAGATTTATCGTTTCGGTATTTCGTATAAATTTCATCGTAAGAAGGACCGATTAATTTTTTATCCTGCGTGTGACAGGTGCGGCAATCACTTTCCCTGATCAGCTGCCTTGCCTTGTCATCCTGCATTTCCTTTCCTCTTTCACCTTCCGGTTTCACAGCCTGCGGCTTTTTACCTTCCCGTGCAGCGGGCGCTTCCGGTTTAGGTTTTTGCACATTTTTTTTCACTGGAGCTTTTCGTCCGCCACCAAACATCAACCAGTCGATAGCACCTACAAATTGTTCTGTAGCTTCTTTTGCACGGAATATTACATAGATGTCGTGGACAAGGCCATCGTGATTAACAGGCGAAGTAACCTCTTTATAAACATCTTCACCAGGAGGCTTATCAAATTCCACTGTATTCAGCAGAGTCCCGTCAGGCCCATCCAGGCGTGTTTCTACCACGATCGCTTTGTTTCGTGTTGCGATGCGATACGTAAGCTCATTAATATTTTTGAGGTCAATATTTTTGAATACGAGGAATACATTGTTTTTTAGTCCATATACAATTTCATTTGCACGCTGCATTTCATGCAGGCTGTCTGCTAGTTCTGCCTGGAGTTTCGATGAGCGAAGCAACAAGGTTGATGTTGTGGTAATTGGTTTTACGCCATTGCCATTATCTGTATATTCTGCAGTTATCACATAACGGGCATCATGCGAAGCTGTATCATGGTCCGACAATACCGTTTCCCCTGCAGCAGGAAGCGTTTGTGTATTCTGTTGCAGAGATACAGCCAGAACGTATTGAGCCATTTCAGTTGCCTCCTCTTTTGTAAGCTGCGGATGTGCGCTCATGGCATGTTCGCCCCAAACGCCACCTCCGCCGGTAATTATCTTATTTGCGAGGTACCCGGGCGCATTTACATCGCCACGATATTTGCGCGAAACATCCATAAAAGAAGGGCCTACACTTTTACCATCCAGCTGGTGGCAGGCTTTACAATCACTTCCGTCGATTAATATTTTTCCGAGGTTGTAGTCTGCCGTTACCGGTTGATGGCCCATTTCGGTTCTCGCAACTTTCGGTATGTATCGTTTTGACACGCGCAACTTTGTGGCATCAATTTTAGATTCTTCTGCATCCTTTACGTCCACGTTATATTTGAAGGCTGTGGTTCCGGGGAAGAAGAAAGATGAATTGTCTGAAGCCAGAATTTTCACCACGGGTGGCGTGTTGCCGGCCACGAAATGAACCGTGTCTGTAGCTGAAGAAGATGCTGCGTCTGTAACTTTCAACACAATTTCGTAAACCCCTTTTTCAGAAGCATCGTACGACAGGTTCTTCTCCGAAGAAATTGGTTGGCCATTTATCAGCCACTCGTATTTGAGAGCATCGTTGTCGTAATCATAGCTTTTTACTGCGTCCAATGTAATTTGAGCAGGAACTGCACCGGTTGTGTCACTAATGTTGATCTTTGCTACGGGTGTGCGGTTCCCTCCGTTGTAAGTTATTTTTACGAGGCGGGCGTCTACATTGTCGATTCCATAAACTGAACCATATTCAAGCACATACATCACGCCATCAGGAGCTATCTCGATGTCAACCGGCCGGCGGAAGTCACCATTCGTTTTCATGAATGGCTCCATCGACTTGTATTGCAATTGGTCATCGG
>JAFAGE010000444.1 GCA_023423015.1 Bacteroidota bacterium | reverse complement strand
CCTCTCACCTTTCACTTCTCACCTCTCACCTTTCACTTCTCACGTCTGCCGTCTCACGTCCTAAACGGCCACGTTGAAATCCCTTAGCGCATCATTCAGACTTGTTTTAGTGTCGGTGCTGGGTTTGCGTTGGCCAATGATAAGCGCACAGCTCACTGAATATTCACCGGCATTAAATTTTTTGGTGTAACTACCTGGAATAACAACACTACGTGCGGGTACACGTCCTTTGTATTCTACCGGTTCGCTGCCACTTACGTCAATGATTTTCGTGCTTTGGGTGAGCACAACGTTCGCACCAAGTACTGCCTCTTTTTCTACGCGCACACCTTCCACCACGATACAGCGGCTTCCAACGAAGCATCCGTCTTCAACAATTACCGGACTCGCCTGTAAAGGCTCCAATACGCCTCCGATACCTACACCGCCGCTGAGGTGAACGCCTTTGCCGATCTGCGCGCAGCTGCCGACAGTTGCCCAGGTATCTACCATGGTTCCTTCGTCTACATACGCGCCGATATTAACGTACGAAGGCATCAGCACCACATTTTTACCAATAAATGCACCATATCTCGCCACAGCATGGGGAACTGCGCGAACGCCAAGATCTTTATAGTTCGACTTCAGCAACATTTTGTCGTAGAATTCAAAAGGCTCTATCGTCCATGTTTTCATTGGTTGTATACTGAAATACATGAGGATGGCCTGTTTTACCCATTCGTTTACTTCCCAGCCATCAGGGCCGGGTGTGGCCACGCGTAACCGGCCTTTATCGGTTTCTTCTATTACTGCCCTTACGGCTTCAGAATGTGTTTTTTCCTTTAATAGTTCCCTGTTCTGCCAGGCTTCGGCAATGAGTTGCTGCCACTCCATGTAAAAAATTTTTGCAAACATAGTGTATGCGCGCGATTCGGTCTCATTCTTGAAATGAATGCCTGTACATTTGCTAAAACTGGAAAAGGATGAGCGATTTTGATGCAGATATTGAGCGTTGCCTGGTTGTACTCGAGCAGGGAGGAACTATTTTATACCCAACCGACACCGTTTGGGGTATTGGCTGCGATGCCACCAATCCCGAAGCTGTGCAAAAAGTGTTCAGCATCAAGGAGCGGCCCGATAATAAAAGCCTTATCGTATTGGTGGCCGACGAAAAGGAACTGATGAAATACGTGACCGATCCCGATCCGCAGGTATTCGATTTCCTTAAAAACTCGAAAAAGCCAACCACCGTTATTTACAACGGTGCTGTAGGACTTGCACCAAACGTGCTTCACGAAAATGGATCGGTAGCCATTCGCGTGGTGAGCGATAAATTCTGCAAGCACCTCATCAAACGTTTCCGTAAGCCGATTGTTTCTACTTCTGCCAATATTTCGGGTGATCCGACGCCTCGCAGATTCACAGAAATTCTGAACCACATTATCACCAATGTAGATTATGTTGTTACTTACAGGCAAGACGAAGAAGCAGATGCGCAGGCGTCGGCTGTGGTGCGGTTAAACCGCGACGGTACGCCGACCTACCTGAGGGAATAAACGGCGATTGCGTTATGCCTAGAAAGTTTCTGATTATTCAAACAGCTTTTATCGGCGATGTGGTTCTCGCCACGGCGTTGATCGAAAACCTGCGCCAGGCTTTTCCCGATGCAATTATTGATTTTATGGTACGAAAGGGGAATGAAGGTCTGCTTGCAAACCACCCGTATCTGCACAATGTTTGGGTCTGGAACAAGAGAGAAAAGAAATTTCGTCACCTGCTGGATCTGCTTGGTAAAATTCGCAAGCAACGCTACGAAAGGGTGATCAATGTACAACGCTATGCGGCAACAGGGTTTCTCACAGCATTCTCCGGAGCTCGTGAAACAATAGGGTTCGATAAAAACCCGCTTTCATTTTTATTTACTCGCCGTATTCGTCACTGGTTCAGCAAGCTGCATGAAACGGAAAGAAATCACGAGCTGATCAGCCATTTTGTTTCAGACCCGGTTGCAAAACCACGATTGTATCCATCCCCGGCTGATTTCGGCGCGATTGAGAAATATACAACGCATCCCTTCATCACCATTTCTCCCGCATCGGTGTGGTTTACCAAACAATATCCTGCGCAACGCTGGGCCGAATTACTGAACGAATTGTCAAAAGACTATAAAATCTTTATGCTTGGCGGTCCCGACGATCGTTCGCTTGCTGAAGCCATCGTACAGATGAGCAGTTCACAATCGCCCATTAATCTTTGTGGGGAATTGAGTTTCCTCCAATCGGCAGCATTAATGAAATATGCAGTGATGAATTACGTGAATGATTCTGCACCGATGCATTTTGCATCCGCGATGAATGCACCTGTTACTGCTGTGTATTGTTCAACGGTGCCTGGGTTCGGCTATGGTCCATTGTCCGACATTAGTCATATAGTTGAAAAAACTGAACCGCTCTATTGCCGCCCCTGCGGATTGCATGGTTACTCCTCATGCCCGCAATCGCATTTCAAATGTGCAATGGATATCGAAATCGGACAACTGCTTAGGGTGCTTCCCGGAAATGAAGGCATATGGCATAAGGAGTAGGGCAGAAGGCAATAATTCCTTTCACTTTTCACCTTTCACTTCTTCTTACCGCTCAATGGCTATGCCTATCTTTGCGCATCATGGAAATTCGCTGCACCGATAAGGAGTTGTTTGTATTTAACAAGATTGCGCATGCGGCGCGCGATCTCGGTGTGCCGTGCTACGTGATCGGCGGTTTTGTGCGCGACAAACTCATCGGCAGGCCAACCAAGGATGCCGACATTGTATGTGTCGGCGATGGCATTGAACTGGCTCACGAGGTAGCACGGCGCTTCAAGCCGGCACCGCGCGTGTCGTACTTCAAAACATATGGCACTGCACAGATGCGGATCGACGATTGGGAGATAGAGTTTGTCGGCGCAAGAAAGGAGAGTTACGGATATCACAGCAGGAACCCCGAAGTGAAACCTGGTACACTCGAAGATGATCAGCTCCGGCGCGACTTCACCATCAACGCACTTGCCATCAGCCTGAATGAAGACGATGAGTACGGCAAACTGATCGATCCATTTAATGGCGTGGAAGATCTCAGGCAAGGTATTATCAAAACACCACTGGATCCTGGTTCTACTTTCAGCGACGATCCACTGCGGATGATGCGCGCCATAAGATTTGCGTCGCAACTCGAATTCGACATTGCAGCAGAAACCATGCACGGTATTAAAAACAATATCGAACGCATTCGCATCATCACACAGGAAAGGATTACAGAAGAATTAAATAAGATTCTGCTCAGCCGCAAACCTTCCAAAGGTTTCCGGTTGTTGTACGATACCGGACTGCTCCATATCATTTTTCCAAAAATGGTAGATCTCGCAGGCGCTGAGTACATTGATGGACAGGGACATAAAGACAACTTCACCCACACTCTCCAGGTGGTTGATAATATCACGGAGCAAACCGATGATCTGTGGCTGCGCTGGGCAGCGTTGCTGCACGACATCGGAAAACCGGCCACTAAGCGTTTTGAAAAAGGTCATGGGTGGACCTTCCATGGTCACGAAGTAGTAGGAGGGAGGATGATTCCAAAGATCTTTACGCAATTACGCCTGCCGCAGAATGAAAAGATGCGCTTTGTTCGTAAACTGGTAGAATTGCACTTGCGACCGATCAGTCTCACCAAAGAAAATATAACGGATTCGGCTATCCGACGTTTATTGTTTGATGCCGGGGAAGACATAGAAGCGCTGATGATCCTGTGTCGTGCAGACATCACTTCAAAGAACAAAATGAAGGTGAAGCGCTACCTGGAAAACTTCGACTATGTGCAGCAGCGCCTGCACGAGGTTGAAGAAAGCGACCGGATCCGGAACTGGCAGCCACCCATCGACGGTGAGATGATCATGAAGATATTCGGACTTTCACCAGGCCGGGTAGTGGGCATATTAAAAACTACAATCCGTGAAGCGATACTTGACGGAGAGATCGGCAACAATTATGAAGAAGCTTACCAGCTTCTGATGCGGAAAGCAGCGGAGATGAATCTGACTCCGGTTCAATCCGATCCCATAAAATAGCGTAAATTTGAATTTTACTTAAGTAACATCATGGCGATATTAAAGTTCAGGATATATTTTGAAGAGGATGACAGTGTATACCGGGATGTTGCGATCAGGCACACCCAGAATTTCCTGCAGCTTCACCAGGCAATACTGAAGGCTTACGAGTTCGACTCGAAGCACCAGGCTACCTTCTATCGCAGCAACGACAACTGGCAGCGGGGCCGCGAAATATCGCTCGAAAAGTACGACCGCAACTACAAAGCTCCTCCGCTGATGATGAGTGAAACCACCATCGGTTCTGAAATACGTGATCCAAACCAGAAATTTATTTATACCTACGATTTCGTAAAAAATTGGTCGTTCCTCGTAGAACTGATAAACGTGTCGAAGGAAGAAAGTGCCAGGCTTGAATACCCTGCTGTGATCAAGAAAGAAGGTATTGGTCCCTCTCAGTATGGGGTGAAAGGCATGGTGGGCGACAAGCTTACTGAAGTAGAAGAAAAATACGACCTCGCCCGCGGCACCGAAGGATTTGGTGTGGAAGGAGAGGGAACAGACGACGACGATTTTGGCAATGCCGGCAACGACTCCGAATCAAACGAGGATGCCGGAGAAGACAGCTAAACTTGAACCGGAAAACTGTTATAATTGTCACCGGCCCCACAGCATCGGGCAAAACTTCACTGGCTATTGATATAGCCCTGTTTCTTAAGACAGAAATTGTATCTGCCGATTCGAGGCAATGCTTCCGCGAACTAAATATTGGGGTGGCGAAGCCCGACGGTCAGCAACTCGCGTCAGTGAAACATCACTTCATGAATTCACATTCGATTTACGACGAAGTTAATGCCGCAGTGTTCGCTGAGTTTGCTCACCACGCATTAAATGAAATTTTCAGGAACCACGACGTTGCCGTTGTTGCAGGCGGAACGGGCCTGTATATTAAAGCACTTACAGAAGGGCTCGACGACATTCCTGAAATTCCCGCTCAAATCAGAAGCGAGATCAGAACAGCATATAACCAGCATGGAATTGAGTGGTTAAAAATGCAGGTGAGTGAACAGGATCCGCTTTACTATTCCACCGGAGAGACCGATAATCCTCAGCGAATGATGCGTGCTCTCGAAGTAAAATTCGCCACCGGCAAATCAATAAGGAAATTCCAGGGAGGCGGATCAACAAGCAGTAAGTACAATTTTATCAAATACGCCATTGAACTTCCCCGTGCGCAATTATATGCAATGATTAATATGCGCGTTGATCACATGATGCAGCAAGGCCTGGAAGCGGAAGCGAGATCGTTGCTCCCGCACAGGTATCTTAACGCTTTGCAGACAGTTGGCTACTCAGAATTGTTCGATTATTTCGATGGTAAAATATCGTTGCCGGAAGCTATCGACAAGATCAAACAAAACACGCGAAACTACGCGAAGCGTCAGCTCACCTGGTTTAGGAAAGACAAAGAAATCAGATGGATAAAAGACTTTGCAGGAATACGCGACGAGCTTAGAACTTTACTCCAAACGTCATAATCACATTTGCATTGTTGTTTTTCAATTCAGCATACGTGTTGGGTTTATCTGCGAGGCGATAAGGAAAATCGATGTCCCGGTTCAGTCCATGTATATAGGTGAGATCTAAAAAGATTCCGCGGTTGCGATAACCTAAACCTCCGCTGATATTCATTTTTCGTGCTTTGAATATTTTTTCTTCGTAAGGACTTCCGTAATATGCAAATCCCAAACGCGTCATCAGCGTGTTGAATTTCATTTCGCCGCCTATACGAACGTTTACAGCTCCTTTGTATGAAAGTTTCACGGCATCATTGATGCCTTCGTAGTAGTCCGGATCTTCAGTTGATTTGAACCTGGAAGAACGGTGTGTTACATATTCTATGTCAGCAGTAATAAAACCACGTTGCCTGGTAACGTCTTCCACTGCATTGATAAGGTACGATCCGCTGATCATAAACTTCCAGGGCGAGTAGTAGTCGTAGGTGTATTCAGGAACGGCGTAGTTATTCGATGTGTAAATCGTGTCCTGGTCAGCAACACCAATAATGCCGTCGCTGAAATAATTTTCCAGATCAGTTTCCATGCGGCCGGTAGTGCGCTCGCTCAGGCTGTAAACGGTTGGTGTATGAATGGCGACACCAGCTCTGAATCCACCCGGAGCTTTAAATATTGCTCCGAGTTTGGCATTGAAACCAACACCCTGCGAGCGGTAACGTTCGCGATAAGTGAAATAGTTGAAATCGTTGTCTGCGTCGCCGGAGATATCCGATTCGGTGAAAGTGCTGGTACGCTCATAATTCACAATAGGAATTCCGATACTACCACCAATGTATATTCTATCTTCGAGGTTGGCAGCATAACCAAATGCGATTTCCGTAATCCCTCCTTTTGTTTCAACATCTTTTTCCTGCTCCAGGTCCAGCGGAGCGCCGGTTAAAATAGAAGACCGGGTAGGCAAACCGACTACTTCGGTGCCGCCGTTTACACTGAATGTATCGATCAGGAAAGTATAATTGGCGAGTTTAGTTGCATATGAAAGTGGCGCCTCCGGCAAATTGGTGTTGATGGGCAGATTTGAGAAAGCAAACTCTTCGGCAAAGGTTTCGGAATAGGAGCTGAGGTCGTTCAGTCCGCGGTAATAAGTTCTTCCGTTGAAATTTGCAGTGCGATTGATAGCCAGGCTGAACGTTTTTGTACTCCAGCGGGCCTGCGGATTGGTTTGTCCCCACACCACTCCGCTGGTTCCTAAATTGAACTTTGTAAAGTTGTCGGCAGTTGCTCCTGTTCCCCTGAAATTGCTTTTGCCGTTGAGGAAACTCAGCGATGGGGAAATGACAAATTCCCCCGTCTTATAAAAACCGAGACCTGCGGGGTTGACGAAGGTAGACGTAATTTCTCCTCCAAGTGAGCCCATAGCTCCGCCGATGGCTTGTTGACGTGCGGTACCCGAAGGGATATTCCACGACATGCGAATAGCATCTTCGGGAACCTGTGCATTGGTTTGCTGATATAAAAGAATTGCTGAAAAGAAAATGATAATACGGTACATCATGTGATTGAATGTGAGATAATGTTACACCTGCCTGCAAAATTCAGGCATGCGATGATATTTCTCCCTGCAGTATTGTTGGTAAAAAAGAAACCTTGCCCGATCCTGTAACTCAAAATCTTTTGCAAGGTTTCATTTATTTAAAAGAGTATTATCTGCTGCGTGTTGGTCTGCTGCCTCCGCCACCGCTTCCTGAACTACCGCCCGAACTCGGACGATACGAATTGTTGCTCGAAGATGGGGTATAGCTTCTCGAAGGACGATCGTTCGAATTGTTGTTGTAGGCAGGACGTGAGCGTTCTAAGTTACTGTTAGAATAAACACCCCTCCTGGTGGAGTTGCCCAGCCTGTTCTGTGAATTCTCGTTGCCATAGCGGCTGCGGAAATCTCCGGTTGGCCGGTTCAGGCTGCTGCGGTTGCTGTACTGCGGATTATTGTAACGGGTCAGGTTGAAATTACGCAGACGATTGTAGGCCGCAGGGTTTGTTTTCGGATTAACTACAATAATGTTGGGATAGTAAGGATTGTAATAGCTGTTCCAGTTCCAATAGTTATTAAAATGATTGTAGTAAGAATAACCAAACGGATCATAGAAGCCGTTGTAATATCCCAATCCCATTCCTACACCAAATCCGGGTGAAAATCCACCCCATCCCCAGCTGCCATAGGGGCTGTAATAGTTATAATCGTCGAACATTGACCAACGATATGGGTTACGCACCCGCATCATCAGCCAGCGGTCGTTCATGGTTGCATAATCATCATATCCGCTGTAAGAATCGCGATTACGGTACCTTCTGCCATCATCACGGCCTCCATCTGCATCCACATAGGCTGCACTTACCTGCTGCCTGGAAGGAGAGAAGTAAACATCATCCGGGGTTTGTCCTTCTCTGTATACCGAACAGCTGCTCATCAATATTGCCACTAATGCTACAGGTATGATTAAAGATCTCATCTTAATGATTTTAACGATTTGCGTGAAGTCGCTACTTTTGCGCTCACTTTCAACACGTAAGTTACGATTATTAGACAGTTTATTTGAGAAAAGCATTGCACCCCATTTGTTAAAAAGTGGTGGATTTTTTCTGACAACGATGAATTATGAGTAAAGAAATAACACCCAGGGAGAAAGACTACGCGCAGTGGTATAACGATCTGGTGATCAAGGGCGACCTGGCCGACTACTCGGCTGTGAGGGGTTGCATGGTGATAAAACCTTATGGGTTTGGTTTGTGGGAGAATATGCGCGATGTGCTCGATCGCATGTTCAAGGAGACGGGACACGTAAATGCGTATTTCCCTCTATTTATACCGAAAAGCTTTCTAAGCAGGGAGGCAGCCCACGTGGAAGGTTTTGCCAAAGAATGCGCAGTAGTGACCCACTACCGCCTGAAGAACGATCCTGATGGGAATGGCGTTATCGTAGACCCCGAAGCAAAGCTGGAGGAAGAACTGATCGTTCGCCCAACCAGTGAAACCATTATCTTGAATAGCTACAAATCGTGGATACAGTCGTACCGTGACCTTCCCTTGCTGATCAATCAATGGGCCAACGTGGTTCGCTGGGAAATGCGTACCCGCCTATTTCTCCGCACGGCCGAATTCCTGTGGCAGGAAGGACATACCGCCCATGCCACAAAACAAGAGGCTGTGGAAGAAGCAGAAAGAATGCTGGATGTATACGCCGACTTTGTTGAAAATTACATGGCGTTACCAGTTATTAAAGGAGTAAAAAGCGCCAGCGAACGATTTGCAGGTGCTGAAGATACATACTGCATCGAGGCACTGATGCAGGATGGAAAAGCATTGCAGGCCGGAACTTCACACTTCCTCGGACAAAACTTTGCAAAAGCATTCGACGTAACATTTTCCGACAGCAACAATAAGCTCGACTACGTTTGGGCCACCAGCTGGGGAGTAAGTACCCGCCTGGTTGGTGCACTGGTGATGGCACACAGCGACGATGAGGGATTGGTGCTGCCTCCAAAGATTGCTCCACTCCAGGTGGTGATTGTCCCGATCTATAAAGGGGAGGAACAAAAGGCCTCCATCGATGTCAAGGCCAAAGAAATTTTGACACAACTGAAAGCGAAAGGCGTACGCGTGAAGTATGATGACAGCGACAATCAGCGTCCCGGATGGAAATTTGCCCAGTATGAAATGAAAGGCGTGCCCGTACGTATTGCAATCGGCGCACGCGACCTTCAGAACAATGTTGCTGAAGTGGCAAGAAGGGATACGAGAGAAAAATCATCAATGTCGCTCGACAACATCAGCGATAACATCGCAGCGCTTCTTGACGAAATCCAAAGCAGTATGTTCGGGAAAGCATTATCTTTCAGAAATCAAAACATCACCAAAGTTGACTCATGGGACGACTTTGAAAAGGTGCTGAAAGAAAAAGGCGGATTCATATCAGCGCACTGGGATGGCACTGCTGAAACTGAGGAACTGATTAAAGAAAAAACAAAAGCCACAATCAGGTGCATACCGCTTAACAATCCCAAAGAGAGTGGTAAATGTGTGTTGACGGGAAAACCAAGTGAACAGAGAGTGTTGTTTGCAATTGCGTACTAGTTGTTTTATCTTTCTAAACTATACCAAAACTCATGGAACAAACAACCCAACCTCAGATCGTTCCGCCGGTCCGTCCTAAAAACTGGCTGGTTGAAGCGATCCTCGTAACCATCTTCTGCTGCCTTCCCTTTGGAATTGCCGGCATCGTATTCGCCGCACAGGTGAATTCAAAATACGATTCGGGCGACTATGAAGGTTCTCTCAAAGCTTCGGCCGATGCAGGACGGTGGACCAAAATCGGATTTTTTGCAGGCATTGCGTTTATCATTTTGTACCTGATCTTCATATTCCTCCTCGGTGGCGCTGCTCTCTGGAGTTCCGGTGCAATGCTTCAGGATTAATTTATAACATACATGACGCAGTCAAAAACTCATGTATATATTTTAACAGCAGTAGCGATCGCAGGATCGCTACTGTATTTTTATCTCGATCCTTCATACAATAAACTATTTCCTCCCTGCCCGTTTTACAGCATCACGGGTTTGTTTTGCCCTGGCTGCGGTTCGCAACGGGCATTTCACGATCTTCTTCATGGCAACATTGCTGCGAGTGCCGGACATAACCTGCTATTTGTTGCCGCCCTCCCGGTGGTAGGCTACTCAGCAATTGCAGTAGTGAACAATGTATTCCGCAAACGCAAAATGCATCAGCCGCTTTTTTATTCCCAACGATTTACTATTGGTGTGCTTGTAGTGGTATTACTCTTCGCAATCCTGAGAAATGTACCGTTCGGTATGTTTGAGTGGATGAGGCCGTAGGAGAGGGCAGACGGCAGACGGTGCCGACGCTAAGTCGGCACTGAGACCGGCTTCGCCGCGTCTCAGCAAACGGCAGACGGCAAGCGGCAGAGGGAAAATTCTTTCGTCTCACGTCTCACGTCTCACGTTTCACGTTTCACGTTTCACGTCTCACATCTCACGTCTCACGTACTTACCTGGCAGAATAATAATTATAGTCTAAAAGCAGTGTCTCCAGGAACTCTAACGGATATTGGTTGCTTTCAATATTTACTTTTGATTGTATCCGTTCAGCTATACGGCGGGCGAGTTCGTGGTCGTTTTTTTTCTTCACTGTTTCGATCACATGTTTTAACGTATTTACGTCGCGGTCGCTCAGTTGCATCACCTGCGGGTAGCGGGGTTTGTAGTCGTCGCTAAGTTCCGTGAATACGGTGTCTTGCCACGAAGTGCTGTTTCGCGTGTTGATGAGAATGGTACCCGCCACAAGGTCCCCAAAGCGCTGTGACTTTGGAGAGATCATCACGCACGCAATTCCGGCGAATACCAGTGGGGTGGTCCACCAGGGCATCACACCCATTACTGCAGCGAAGAGGATCCAGTAAGGGAAGTCGATGATCCGGAATACCCAACGTATCAAAAACTGGGCGATGGAGGGTTGTCCGCCTTCTTCGGTGATTACGCGGCAACGCATGGCCATTTTGCCGATGCTGCGGCCATTCAGGGTGAGTTCGCAGAAAAGGTGGTAAAACAAAACGGGTAAACTTACAATCAGTCCCTTGATACTCCATGTATC
>JAFAGE010000203.1 GCA_023423015.1 Bacteroidota bacterium | reverse complement strand
GAGGTGAGAGGTGAAAGGTGAAAGGTGAAAGGTGAGAGGTGAGAGGTGAAAGGTGAGAATCGGCAAATGTCATCGCCGTATTTACTTTTGCACCAATTTTTTAATTGACGAAACCACTCCCAGGTGCAGGCCTTCGTGTAAAATCAGGTTAGCAATGGCTTCGTCAATGTTGTTCAGAATATTTCCATAGCGGTTTGTCCATGGTGTGAATGCCTGAAGAGTTCCGGCTTCATAATCTCTCTTAAGATTGTCGACAGACGTCATCATGAGCAACTTTACTTCATCCACTTTATCGTTATCAAAGAACCGCTCGGGACGTGAGCCCGGTTTGAAAGAATCGAGTAATGGATTACTCAGTGTGGAGGGTAGTCCGCCCTTTGTATAACAGATCGACTGTTGCGCCGCTACCAGGTGTCCAAGGTTCCAGATGATGTTGTTGTTAAAACCATGCGGAATCCTGTTCAGCTTTTCCAGCGAAAGGTCTTTTATAAAGTCGCACATATAAGCGCGTGTTCTGCGAAGATTATCCAGCTGTTTATTCACCATTGTAACAAATTAGGTTTTAATTCGCTTTCCGCCTGCGCCCTCGCCCTCGCCCTCCAGCACGACTGCCGTCTGCCGTCTGCCGTCTCACGTCTGCCATCTCACGTCTGCCATCTCACGTCTGCCGTTCTTCAAACCTCTTAAAAGCCTCTCCCAGGTAATCGATCACATCCGACGCAATGAGCGCCTGCATCGAAAGGCGAACTGCGGCAATGTCGCCCGCAAGGCCATGCATAAACACACCGATGACTGCCGCGTCTTCAGGTTTGTAGGCCTGGCATAACAACCCCGTAATTATTCCTGTGAGCACGTCGCCTGTTCCTCCGGTTGCCATTCCGGGATTACCTGAATTGTTGAAATATGATTTTCCGTCGGGGGTGGCAATTAATGTATGAGGTCCCTTAACTACGATCACGCAATTGAATTCGGCAGATTTTTCAACGGCACAACGCCTGCGGGCATCGTCATTTTTGAAAGAGCCAAACAGCCGTTCGAATTCGCGCGCGTGCGGGGTGAGTATGGAGCCATGCGGTAATTCGTGCAAAAGCTTTTTGTCGCGCGACAAAACATTTAATGCATCTGCATCAAGTACCACAGGCCGGCGATAGCTACGGAACAATGATGAAAGCAACCCGGCATGTGAGTCGTGAAGTCCAAGGCCGGGACCAATTCCGATTGCATCATATTTATCGAGCGAGCTTAGTGATGTAAGGTGATCTTTACCTTTTTCCACGAGGCTCATGGCTTCGGGTACCGCTGTCTGCATGATTGAATAACCTATCTCGGGTATGTGGCAGGTGAGTTTGCCAACACCGCTGCGTAACATCGCTTTTGCTGCAAGTACAGAAGCGCCCATCATGCCTTTGCTGCCGGTAATCAATGCGCCATGTCCATAATCTCCTTTATGCGAAAATTTTTTTCTTTGTTTGATTAATCCACGGATGTGTTCAAAGTCGAGGAGGTAATTATTTGTTGACATCACCGCTGGAAAGTCCGAATGAAGTCCGATATCGAGAAGATGCAGCTGCCCGATGAAAGCTGCATTTTCGCTGAACAGGAAAGCAAGTTTATGTGCCTGGAATGAAAGCGTATAATTGGCATGCACAATCACATCACTGTCTGAACTTACATCGGCAAACATACCCGTGGGTATGTCGATCGAAATAACTGTATTTGTGGATTTGTTGATGTGCTTTACAACGGATGCTGTTAAACCTTCAAGCGAGCGGTTCAGGCCTGAGCCAAATATTGCATCAAGAATTACGTGATCTTCAGAAATCGAAGGGATTGTTTCTTCGTTGGGGATGAAATTCACTGATGCGTTTGTCTCGTGCAACCGCGCGAGGTTTTGTTGAAAATCTTCTGTGCCTTTGTGACCGAATTCGAGGATGTACACAAACACCTCGTGTCCCGATGTTGCTAACATGCGCGCCACGGCTAAGCCGTCGCCGCCATTATTTCCTTTACCACAAAACACAGAAAAAGCGCGGTCGTGAAACCCATTGCCGATGAGCCATGAGTAACATGCACCGGCAGCGCGTTCCATCAGATCGATAGAAGCTATAGGTTCATTCCTGATGGTGTATTCATCCCAGGCATGTACCTGGGCAGTGTTGAGTATCTGCATATTGTCTGTCGCAATGCGATAGATAAATATACCAGAATATCAGCACTTAAGGCCGGGCCGTTGTGTCTGCCTTCATTGCAGCGGTGTCAGTAGAAATCACTGAGCCACTGGTAACTCCGTTTGGATGTTGAGCGGTGTCAATTGCAGAAGGTGTTGACGAAGTGCTGTCGGCCCTGCTGTCACCTCCACTGCTTTCGCCGCACGCCGAAAGGGCGAGCAGCAAAGCAACAGAGGTAAAATAATTAAGTAAATAGCTGACGCGTTTACGATTCAGAATCATGACCTTCTACTTTAACAATCTTGTTGTAAATACCGAAAAGCAGGAATGCCGGAGGCCATTGACCGATGAATAATGCCAGGTGGTCGCGTTTCATCAACTTCAGCGTAAGCGATACTCCCATGCAGGCGATAGCCGCCCACAGAAAAGTGTCAGAAGGTAGTTTTGCCGTTTGCTCTTCAATCGTTCTCGCAACAGGTCCTTCCCTGTGTGAATTGTTACCTGCAATAGAGTTTGCCATAATAAAAAGATTTTACGTTTCTGATACCTAAACCAAAACTATGCCCGCGGTAATTGTTGCCATTACGAGGAATTATCTGAACGAAGTTCCCGGACTATTTCAAGCCGATTATAATATCCATTACGTTGGTACCAGTGGCACCGGTCTTCAGAAGGCTGCCGGTACTTTGAAGAAAATGATAAGCATCATTGTTGTTCAGGTAAGTTGTGCAATCGAGATTGCGACTTATTGCTTGCTGCCAGGTCAGCGAGTCGGCAAATCCTCCTGCAGCATCTGTTGGCCCATCGCTTCCGTCAGTTGCCGCTGAGAGGATGAAGACCTGTTCGTTGTTTTTTAAGCGACTAAGAGCAGCCAGCGCGAAATGTTGAGACCTTCCTCCTTTGCCCTGGCCCTGCACATGCAGCGATGTTTCCCCGCCTGCAATAAGACAAACATTCGCGGAGCTTTTAATGGTATCCAGCATATTAACAAACGCCGCAGCTTCTTCTTCCGTGTTGCCGGTTAATAACTCCTGCTGCTGGTGAATTTCATATCCTAATGCCGCGGCTTTTTCGCCAGCTGCCTGCATCGCCTTGTGCAGGTTACCAATGATCATATTCCTTGTTCTTTTGAAGGCTTTATCACCTGGTGCCGGATTACCAGGTATCATGTTGTTCACGCCTTTTGTAAGATGATCGATAACAGGCTGTGGCGCAGACGATCTAAGGTTGTATTTATCGAGTATATTCAATGCATCTGCAAAACTGCTGTTGTCGGCTACAGTGGGGCCCGAACCGATCACGGAGAGGTCATCGTCCGGAACATCGCTGATGATGAGTGTGATAAGTGTGCCTTTGCACAACCTGGCAAGATTTCCTCCTTTGATTTGCGATAAATGTTTTCGTACCGTATTTACTTCGTGAATGGATGCGCCACTATTGATTAGTGTTTTGTAGAACGCATTCATCTCAGCAAGGTTGGTAAAAGCCGGAATGTCCGTGACCAGCGAAGACGCACCTCCGCTTAACAGGAATATCAGTAGATCGTTCGTTGTAAGTTTTTCAACGAGTGTTCTTATCTCCTCTGCAGCAACAACACTATTTGCATCGGGCACCGGGTGACCCGCAACTATCGGCCTGATGTATTTCAACGTTGAGGGTGGAAAGTCTTTAACTGCAACAACACCATCGTGAATCAATTCACCAAGCACGGCTTCGGCTTCAATGGCCATTTCCCCGGTTGCTTTACCTGCACCAGCCACATAAATCCTGCTGAAATCGGATATGGAAATGACCTCTTCGCCTGCCTGCAGGCGATCGCCGCGAAGCGAAAGAGCATTGCCCATAAGGTTTCGTGGATGCACCGCGGCAATTGCTGCATCCAGAATTTGTTTGAGGTGTTCGCGGGCGGTGGCAGGGTTCATCCGCATAAAAGTCGTTTTTTGACGCGTGTTTTCAAATATCTTAGCACGCATGACGATTGTAATAACAGATGGCATCACGCTGAATCCGGGCGATCTGGACTGGACGCCTCTCCAAAAGTTTGGTACGGTAAGAAATTTCGACACCACACCTGCACACAAAGTTCAGGAACATTGCGAAGGTTCGGAAGTCATCATTACAAATAAAACAATCATTCCTGCCGACCTGATCCGGAAATCTTCAACACTTAAATTGATTGCAGTATCGGCTACTGGTTACAACAATGTAGATGTTGCCGCAGCAAAAGAGAAGGGAGTGGTGGTTTGTAACGTGCCGGAATACGGAACTTATTCGGTTGCCCAGCACACGTTTGCATTGTTGTTGCAATTGATGAATCATACCTGCGAAAACATTATGAGCACGAAGAACGATGAATGGGCAGGTGAACTGTGGAGTTATACCCGCATACCAATCACGGAGTTGCAGGGAAAGCAGATGGGTATTGTAGGTTTCGGAAGAATTGGCAGGCAGGTCGCCATCATTGCACAGGCTTTCGGGATGAACGTGGTTTTTAACAACCGCTCAGAAGTGAAAAATTCAGGGTTTAAACAAGTGTCGCTTGAAGAACTGTTTTCGCAAAGTGATGTTGTTTCGCTTCATTGTCCGCTCACCAGCGACAACAAGGAGTTTGTAAACCTTCGATTCCTCAGGATGATGAAAAAATCTGCTGTGCTGGTAAATACTTCACGTGGTGCGCTGATAAATGAAAACGACCTCTTAACTGCTTTAAATGAGGGAACGATCAGCGGCGCAGCGCTCGATGTGCTAACCACAGAACCCCCGGCTGCAAACCATCCTCTTGTTCATCACAAAAACTGCATGGTTACGCCGCATAATGCATGGATCAGTGTAGAAGCCAGAACCAGGTTGATGGAAACTACCATACAAAATGTGGAAAGCTTCGTTGCCGGAAAACCTCAGAATGTGGTGAGCTGATTCATTTATTCAGCAGGATCCGGAAAGTAGTTCCGCGACCGGGTTCTGAATTTTTTACAATCAGCGAGCCGTTGTGATATTGTTCGATAATCCTTTTCGATAAACTCAGCCCCAGGCCCCAGCCGCGTTTTTTTGTCGTGAACCCGGGTTTGAAAACCTGGCGGATATGTTGTTGTGAAATTCCCTTGCCTGTATCAGACACTTCAATACAGAGATCGGAAACATTTTCGCGAATTGTGATGGTTATAGTGCCGCGGCCTTCCATGGCATCGAGCGCATTTTTAAGCAGATTCTCAATAACCCAGTCGAAAAGTGGCGGGGAAATTTTTGCTGTAATAGGACCGGAATTCGAAACATTCAGCACAAAAACAATTTTACCTGGGGCGCGTTTGCGGATGTATTCAACCATACCGTTCACCTGCTGTACCACATCGCAGGGTTCGAGTTGCGGTGTACTTCCTATTTTTCCGAAACGGTCGGATACAAGTTTCAACCGGTTCACGTCTTTCTCCATTTCATTTATTATGCTTTCATTGGGGTAGCTGTCGCGCATTACTTCCACCCACCCCTGCAGCGAACTTAGGGGAGTGCCGAGCTGGTGTGCGGTTTCTTTAGCCATGCCTGCCCATACCTGGTTCTGGGTGGAGCGGAAGCTGGTGGTGAGTGCAATAAGCGTGATGGTGATGAAGAGACCTACAATCAGCAGCTGAACCAACGGATAATAACGAACCTGGTTCAGCAATGCCGTGTTTCCATAGTAATACCTGTTTTTTTCGTTCGCATTGTTGGGGTTAACCCATTCAATAGGATCATTTTTTGAGCTGAACGTCTCCAGTTTCTCCTTTAAAAAACCGGGATCTGACTTAATATCATTGGTGTCGATATTTACGTGGTCGATGATATTGTTGTTTTCGTCGGTGACAATAATGGGAATAGAGCGGTTTTGTGTAATGATGTAACTGACCAGTTTATCACTAAGACCTGTGGTGTCGTTTACGAGAAGTTTACCTGCTTCCACCCATTGCTCCACTTTCTGCCTCTCTTCGATGCTGATTTTTTTTGCAAGAAACTGTGAATAGAAGATGGTGCCGCTTACAATAGCTATCGCTATGAGGGCAAGGGCTGTCCTCCAGTTAAAAAGCGGACGAATCATTCGTCTAATTTATAAAAACCGTTCCTTTGCTCCTTCAATTAGTGAACTAATCATTTGGCACCACTTGTTTCGATAGTCATTCTTAATTGGAATGGCCGCAAATTCCTGGAGCAGTTTCTTCCTTCGGTTACGTCTTCCACTTACGAAAATTACAAGGTGGTGGTGGCCGATAATGCATCTACTGATGATTCAGTTCCGTTTTTACGTTCCTATTACCCGTTGGTGGAAGTGCTGGAGCTGGAAAAAAACTTTGGCTTTGCGAGGGGATATAATGAGGCGTTGAAGGGGATGGAGGGCGACTATTACGTTTTGCTGAATTCGGATGTGGAGGTACCCCCGGGATGGATAGAGCCGGTGATACGGTTGATGGAGGCTGATAAAACTATCGGTGCCTGTCAACCGAAACTGCTGCAATACCACAACCGCAGCTGTTTTGAGTATTCCGGTGCAGCAGGTGGGTGGATCGATTACCTTGGTTATCCTTTTGCGCGGGGACGAGTGTTTGATGTGAATGAGGATGACACGGGGCAGTATGATACCACAGAGGCTGTATTCTGGGCGAGTGGAGCAGCGTTGTTTGTACGGGCGGATCTTTACCATTCATTGGGCGGGCTGGATCCGTATTTTTTTGCTCACCAGGAAGAGATTGATTTCTGCTGGCGATTGCAGCGCGCCGGTTACAAAGTGTATTGCTGTGCGGAGTCGGTCATATATCATGTAGGCGGTGGAACATTGCCAAAAGGAAACAGCCACAAAGTGTACCTGAATTTCCGGAACAACCTGGTGATGATGGCGAAGAACATGCGGGTAGGGGAGGCACTCTGGAAGCTGCCATTCCGGTTTGTGCTCGACTTTGTGTCGGCGGTGAAGTCGCTTTTTTCGGGCG
>JAFAGE010000196.1 GCA_023423015.1 Bacteroidota bacterium | reverse complement strand
GAGGTGAGAGGTGAAAGGTGAAAGGTGAGAGGTGAGAGGTGAGAGGTGAGAGGATTGAGAATTGCTCTTCGCTGCAGTTTGATTTCTATCTTTGAAGTATAAATCTTTGTTATGGCCAGGTGGCTTGTTAAATCGGAACCATCGGTATATTCATTCGATCAATTAATGAAAGATGGTTCAACTGTGTGGGACGGCGTGCGGAATTATGCTGCCCGAAACAACCTCAACGCCATGAAGAAAAACGACCAGGTATTTTATTATCATAGCAACGAGGGAACAAGTATCGTCGGCATTGCCAAAGTGAGCCGCGAAGCGTTTCCTGATCCCACCACCAACGAAGAAGCCTGGGTGGCAGTGGAATTAAAAGCCGTAAAACCTCTAAAAAATCCTGTTTCCCTCACCGATATCAAAAAAGATCCCAAACTCAAAAATATGGCGCTCGTAAAAAACAGCCGACTTAGTGTGCAGCCAGTGTTGGATGAAGAATGGGAAACTGTAGTATTGAAAAGTGAAGGAAAGACCTAAGCATAATCCTCTCACCTTTCACCTTTCACCTCTCACCTTTCACCTTTCACCTCTCACCGCTCACCTTTCACCTCTCACTTCTCCCCAAAAAAAATTCCGAAATGCTGCAACTCCGCAAGCATCGGTTCATAAATTTCTTCATGAACCGGAATTACAACTCCTTTCTTAGTTATCTTCTCCTGCAGCACGAGTTTGGCGGCGATGCCTAATGGAAGTCCAACCGTTTTAGCCATAGCGGTATGCACATGATCTTCTCCTTTTACCACCAGTGAGCTTTTAACCTGGTGTTCCATTCCATTCAACGAATACCCGATTTCATGCTGCATCACAATCATGTCTTTGTCATCAGCTTTCAAAGCAAGTTTTTGCTCCAGTGCAAATTGCAACACATCCGCTGCGCTGCAACGTCCCTTATTGATCAAAGTGGTGTCGTCGTTCATACCGAGATAGATCAGCTGCTTAAGTGAAAGATTTGCTTCGTGCATCTGGCCGGCGACTGTTGCGGCCGCTGAATTCTTTACATCTTCGAGATTTACGTCGAGCAATTCGCCCGAACCATCCACCAACATAAATTCCTGCAGATCCTCCAGTTTCTCATCATCCAGCTGTCCTTCTGCATCCAGCAGCTCTTCCAGCTTCTCCAGTAATATTTTTGTTTGCCTGAACCTTGACGTCAGCTGATTTTCCACCCATTCAGAAAAACCATGCTTCTTCATGTGTTGCTGAAAAAACTTTTGCAGCGAAAGTCCATTCGTGTCATACTCCGGTTTTTCGCTTGTCAGCTGCAGATCAACCACATTTTTCCAACCAAAACAAAATTCAGGATAGCGCAAAGTGGTGCGTACAAATGTGTTTACTGAATTGAGTTCATACAAATCAGTATAACCCATTGAGTCGCGGTTAGGATACCAGCACAAAGTTCCAATGCCATCCACATCAACAGTACGTGCAGCGTCAAATAATTGCTCGTACGGCATTTCTACACGTTTGCCATTTTCGAGAAAAACAGCGCCTGCTTTTCCGGCAAGCACAACGTTGCGCGGGTTCCAGCTGATTTTGTATTTCCAGGGGTTATCGTTGCTCTCGGGTGCAACCAGTCCGCCACAATGCGAACGGAACGAATGGATAACGGCTCCTTCATTTTTCAACCTCGTGATCAGTTGCATCGCACTCATGTGATCAATACCTGGATCCAATCCACATTCGCAGAGAAATATCAGGTCCTTGTCTTTCACCTGCGCGTGAAGAGAACGCATGTTGTCGTCTACATACGATGCGGTGAGAAGATTACGGGAAAAAGATAAACAATCGAGCGCCACCTGGTAGTGTAACGTAGGAGGCAACAAAGAAATCACCAGGTCGGCTTCAGCAATCCATTTTCTCCTGTCGGCTTCATCGGTAACATTTACATAAGCAGCATATGAATTAGGAGCGTTACCCGTTTTCTCGAGCGCGGCATTTACATCGGCATCGAGCACGGTAAGTCGCCAGCCGTTTGGCACGAGCTGCGCAGCAAGGTATTCAATCAGGTAAGTGCTGGACTTACCCGCACCAAATAATACGATGTGCTTCAATCCGAAAGTTTATTCCACAAGGTAAGCCCTACGAAGTAAGCGCAGGTCAGCTTTTTATGTCAGTTACGGTGTATTCTATTGATACACCCCTGTTGCTTTTTGGAACTTCTATGGTGTTATGTGCGCCGGGGGCAACGTTTTCGAAGTAAACAGTTTGTTTTTTCACCACCTTTTTTTCCGGGCCGAGATATTTCACTTCAACAGCTACGCGCTGCAGCTCCACATTGCTTTTGTTGGTGATCTCAAACTTCAGGTTAGAAATTCCACCCAGCAAACCGGTTTTATATTCATTGGGTTTTACGTCAACAAGCTTGAACAGATTTTCTGAGCTCGTTATTTCACTGGCCTTTGCGGGGGATTCGACAGCTTCATCGCGGCGCAATACAGGCCTGCCATTTTCGCTGAACACAACTGCTGCGGTTTGTTGCGCTTCCTCTGGTTTATTTGTAGTTGCTGATGTCTGCGTCGGTTTCGCCTTGCCGGCTGTGGTTGTAATAGGAGTTTCATTTATCGGGTTACTTTCTGCTGGCACCTCAGCAGGCTGTTCAGGAATCGCCGGGGGTGGGGCATCCGTTTGTACAAGGGATGTCGTGATACCTGCCTGCTGGCGTTTATTGTTTTCAATCTGTTGAACTAGCGAATTTAATTCTGCGATCGCTTTTTGCTGCCGATAATAGTTGAAGAACATAAATCCGGTGATTAATCCCAGCACAACACATGCGGCAATTGCTCCACGCAACAAATTATTGTTGGATTTCTTCACCTGGCGTTCGTGCACAAGGCCAGCTGAAAACGGTTTTTTCTCAAACACAGGCAGATCATTATCCAGGTTATCAGTAACAGAACTGGTATGATTAGCCAGGGAAGTCGTTTGCGTTTGCGACTGTAAAACTTCATTTACTGTTTTGACTGCAGGTTTTTCCTGTGCAGCCGCCACTGATGCCACAGGTGCAGTTTCACGAATAGCAGGTCGGCTATTTCCGGCGCCGGGGAAATTGATGTAAACTTTCCGGTGCAACCGTTCTTCATCTGGGTTTGCTGCAACTTTAGGCTGGTACCTTTCGTACGCGGTATTCGGTTCAGATAATTTTTCAACCGTAGAAGTTTTCGGAGTTTCATCACTCTTATTCGCTTGCGGCTTTTTGTAAAACCGGTCAAACGGCTGCTCTTCCACTGCAGGAGCGTAGGCCTTCAATTCATCCACCTCGCTGGGATAGCGCCATGCTGCACTTTTGCCTTCGAGCCACACCAGGTC
>JAFAGE010000309.1 GCA_023423015.1 Bacteroidota bacterium | reverse complement strand
GTGTAAGGATCAGGGAGGTTACCCATCACGTCTGGCACTGCTATATTCCCGGTCTGAAGCCCGGCCAGCTTTATGGATTTCGGGCCCATGGCCCCTATGATCCGCATAACGGCTTGCGATTCAACTCCAATAAACTACTCATCGACCCATATGCCCGGGCCATATCATCGCCAATCAACTGGGATAATTCGCTGTTTGGGTATGAAATAGGTCATCCTGAAGAAGACCTCAGTTTCAGCACCATCGACAGCGCACCCTTTGTACCCAAAGCCGTGGTGATCGACCCTTCATTTGATTGGGAAGGTGATCACCCCCCAAGAATTGCATATCATAAAACAATTATCTACGAAACCCATGTCAAGGGGTTTTCACAACTCAACCCCGATATTCCCGAACAAATCAGGGGTACATATGCCGCCCTTGCCCACCCCGCAAGTATTGAATACCTGAAAAAATTGGGAATTACCGCTGTGGAGCTGATGCCAGTGCACCATTTTCTGATCGATAAGTTTCTGAAAGATAAGGAGCTAACGAATTATTGGGGATATAACACCATCGGCTTCTTCGCTCCCGATATCCGGTACTGCCATAGCGGAACTCTGGGCGGACAGGTGAATGACTTCAAGAACATGGTAAAAGAACTTCATAAAGCCGGAATCGAGGTGATCCTTGATGTTGTTTACAACCATACCGCCGAGGGTAATCACCTGGGGCCAACGATATCTTTTCGTGGACTCGATAACAGCTCCTACTACAGACTTACCGACAACAAGCGATATTATATGGACTATACGGGCACAGGCAATACGCTGAATGCCCGTTTACCGTCCGTACTGCAATTAATAATGGACAGCCTGCGGTATTGGATCCTTGAAATGCATGTGGACGGATTCCGGTTCGACCTGGCGGCAACACTCGCACGCGAACTGCATGAGGTGGACCGCCTGAGTGCCTTTTTCGATATCATCCACCAGGACCCCGTGATTTCGCAGGTAAAGCTGATTGCAGAGCCCTGGGATATTGGCGACGGCGGCTACCAGGTAGGAAAATTCCCGGTCGGCTGGGCAGAATGGAACGGAAAGTACCGCGACTGCATTCGCGACTACTGGCGCGGCGCCGATAGTATGCTTGGAGAATTTGCGGAAAGATTCACGGGGAGCTCAGACTTATATAAGGCCGATTACCGTCAGCCAACAGCAAGCATCAACTTCGTTACGGCTCACGATGGCTTTACTTTACACGACCTGGTTTCATACAACGAGAAACACAACGAAGCAAACGGAGAAGGCAACCGGGATGGTGAAGACCACAACCGATCGTGGAACTGCGGAGCCGAAGGACCAAGCGACGACCCTGAAATAATCAACCTGAGAAATAAGCAAAAGAGAAACTTCCTTACTACGCTGATGTTGTCGCAGGGCGTTCCGATGATTGTTTCAGGAGATGAAATTGGTAAAACACAATACGGAAACAACAATGCTTATTGCCAGGATAATGAAATTTCATGGTTAAACTGGAATAAAGCCGACAAAGACCTGTTGGAGTTTACCAGTAAGCTGATCCATTTTCGCAGGAAACATCCCAGCTTCCGGCGCCGCCTTTGGTTCCGTGGGCAACCGATTCAAGGTGCGGCCGTCGAAGACATTGCCTGGTTTCTACCCGACGGCACGGAAATGCCCGATGAAAACTGGAGTCACGATTTTGCTAAGTCGTTAGCCATTTTTCTACACGGCGACGGCATCCGCACAGTGGGCCCGAAAGGAGAAAAAACAATTGATGATCATTTTCTCCTCATGTTCAATGCCCATTACGAACCACTCGAATTCACAATCCCTGCAAGAAAATACGGAATTAAGTGGACGAAAATAATTGATACGCACACCGGTGAATTCACTGAAACAGGTGAATCTTTCAAACCCGGAAATAAAATAATCGTAGAAAGCCGGTCACTTCTTTTATTGATGCATCCCAGAACCAAAACAAATGAGAGCAAACGTAAGCACAAGGAGAATAGGAATTAATTTTAACAAAGAGGGTCTTGCCGAAGCAAGAATATGGTCGCCGAATGCAAATTCAGTAGAGATCGTTATTCCGGGAGAAAAAATTTCATGCTCGAAAGAAGAATATGGTTACTGGTTTGCTTCCAGTGAACAAATAAAACCCGGAACGGAATACCTGGTTTCTGTTGATGGAAAAAAGCCACTACCTGATCCCGCATCTCTTTTCCAACCGAATGGCGTGCACGATGTGTCGCGCGCAATTAACCTCGGGAGTTTTGAATGGACTGATTCCGGATGGAAAAATTTTCCGTTAGGTTCATACATTATTTATGAACTGCACACCGGAACTTTTTCTCACCAGCAGAATTTCGACGGCATCATCAGTAAACTTGATTACCTCGTCGACCTCGGTGTGAATGCAATTGAAATAATGCCTGTCGGACAATTCCCCGGATCACGAAATTGGGGTTATGATGGAGTGTACCCATTTGCTGTGCAGAATTCGTATGGAGGGCCACATAAACTCCAGGAACTGGTTAATGCATGTCACGCTAAAGGCATCGCTGTTGTTCTGGATGTTATTTACAATCATCTTGGCCCCGAGGGAAATTATTTAAACGAATTCGGGCCCTATTTCACCGATAAATACAACACACCCTGGGGTAAAGCATTAAATTTTGATGATGCATGGTGTGACGGGGTACGCCATTACTTTATTGAAAACGCATTGATGTGGTTCCGCGATTTTCATATCGATGCCCTGAGGATGGATGCCACACACGCCATCAAAGATTTTAGTCCCGTGCACATCATGAAAGAAATCAGGCAACATGTAGATAAACTTTCAGAGATGACGGGAAAACCACATTACCTGATTGCTGAAATGGATCTGAATGACCCCGTTTTTATTAATCCGGTTTCCGAAGGTGGTTACGGCGCCGATGCACAATGGATCGATGAATTTCATCATGCCTTAAGAGTCAGTTCGGGACAAGCCCGCGAAGGATATTATGCAGACTTCGACGGGGTGGAACATCTCGCCAAGTCGTACAACGACGCTTACGTGTTCGATGGCCAGTTCTCACCGCACAGGAAAAAGATTTTCGGAGCAAAAACAAATAATCCCGGGCACCAGTTTGTTGTATTTTCTCAGAATCACGACCATGTAGGAAATCGTATGCTTGGCGAACGCACCAGTACACTTGTTAGTACGGGCATGTGCAGACTGCTTGCCGGGGCCGTGATGGTGGCTCCGTACGTTCCGATGCTTTTTATGGGAGAAGAGTGGGCCGAAACAAATCCGTTCTTCTTTTTTATTAGTCATACCGACGAGAAACTGGCAGCGCTCGTGAATAAAGGGCTGAAAGAAGAATTCTCATCATTCAATTGGAGCGCAGAGCCTCCCGACCCACGCCTTGTAGAAACATTTGGGCGCTCAATGCTAAATTGGAAATGGCAGGATGTAAGAGAGCAGCAACAAATGTTTGATTGGTACCGGAAACTTATAAACGTTAGAAAAACAAATCCGGCGGTTGGTTCAACCGACCGAGCAGGTACAACAGCAAGGGCAGATAGAGAAAATAAAATTGTAGTTGTTGAAAAATCGGCTGGCAGCCAGGATGCTTATTGTATTCTGAATTTCTCCACTTCCGAACAGAAAGTCAATTTACCGGGAGAAGGGTGGCAGTTGATTCTTGATTCCGCCTCATATGAATCTGAAAGCTCGTCCGCTGATAGAAAAGAAAACGGCATCGTATGCGCCGAATCCATACATATATACACGCGAAACAGAAAATAAATGAGCAACATATTTAATCCTGTATCTACCTACCGGGTACAGTTTCACAAAGACTTCAATTTTTCAGCATTTGAAAGAATTATCCCTTACCTGAAGGGTCTTGGGATTCGCTCCGTTTACGCCTCCCCTGTTTTTGAAGCATCCCCGGGAAGTACGCATGGATACGACGGCACCGATCCAAACAACATCAATCCTGAACTCGGAACAGAAGATCAGTTACGCCGGATTTCGAAAGAACTTGGAAAACATAATATCTCCTGGCTGCAGGACATCGTACCCAACCATCTGTCGTATCATGAAAACAACAAATGGCTGATGGATGTGCTTGAAAAAGGTGAGGCATCCGAACATGCACGCGTATTTGACATTATCTGGGATCATCCTGATTATCCTGGAAAGCTGATGGTTCCATTTCCGGGAAGTGAACTTGAAAAATTATTAAAAGACAGATTCCCCAACGAAGAACATTTCGCGCTTTGCTCGTGGCAGGAAACCGATTACCGGATGAATTACCGCAGGTTCTTTCTGGTGAATACACTTATCTGTACGAACATTCATTTCGATGATGTATTCGACAAATACCACCAGTTAATAAAAAAACTTACTGCCGAAGGAGTCTTCCAGGGGCTGCGGGTCGATCACGTGGATGGATTATACGACCCCACTAAATACCTTCACGACCTTCGCAAATTAGCAGGGCCTGAATCATATATTATCGTTGAAAAAATTCTCGAACCGAATGAAAAGATGCCGGAATACTGGCCAGTTCAGGGAAATTCGGGATATGATTTCCTTGCGATGGTCAACAACCTGTTTACAAATCGCGCTGCCGAGTATGCATTTACCAGCTTCTACTACGACCTCAATGGCAATGGAACTCCCGTTGAACAACAGATACCAGACAAGAAACGAATGATCCTGCAACAATTTATGCGCGGGGAGCTCGAAAATCTCGTACGCCTGCACAAAAAAGTTTCAGGAGATCAGCATGTAAATGACGATAAGCTAAGAAACGACATCGCCGAATATCTTATCCATTGCCCGGTATACAGGTACTACCAAAACCTGCCAATGATGGATGCAGATAAGAACAGAAACCCTGAAAGCATGAAGCCATTCTATCAACGCTGCATGCAATTTACAGGTCCTTTAATGGCCAAAGGCGTGGAAGATACACTGATGTATACTTACAACCGGTTTATAGGACATAATGAAGTGGGCGATTCACCCGAATTTTTCGGATATACTGCGGAAGAATTTCATGAGTTGATGATCGACAGGAGAAAAAACTGGCCGCTTGGCATGAATGCATCTTCAACGCACGACACCAAACGGGGTGAAGATGTTCGGGCCCGCTTAAATGCTGTTACAGATTTACACCAGGAATGGATTGAACTTGTAACTGCATGGCGCAAACAAAATGGATCATTGAAGAAAGATAATTCGCCAGATGCGAATGACGAATATTTTATTTACCAGACGCTGGTTGGAAGTTATCCTGTTACCAGTGATGGTGTATTAGATAAACAGGAAAAAGAAAACTATCAGACACGAATAAAGGATTACCTCCAGAAATCATTGCGCGAAGCCAAAGTACACTCTACGTGGACAGAGCAGAACACCGTGTACGAAGATGCTTGTATCAGTTTTGCCAATGCGCTGATAGACGGTAAAAACGACTTTCACAGTTCCTTTCTGCCATTTGCACAAAAGGTGTCGGATTATGGAATGATAAATTCATTTGCACAACTGGTATTGAAGTTCACCTGTCCCGGCGTACCCGACGTTTACCAGGGAACAGAGCTTTGGGACCTTAGCCTGGTTGATCCCGACAACAGGCGCCCGGTTAATTATGAACTGAGAACCGAACTGCTTTCAAAGGCAAGTGATCTCCAATATTTATGGTCCTCCCGGGCAGATGGAGCCGTGAAATTGCAGCTGCTTTATCGTTTGTTAAACATTCGCAGCGAATACAACAGCATTTTTACCGAAGGAATGTATGTGCCTGCAAAGGTGAGTGGCCAATATGCAGACAATGTTTTTGCTTTTATGCGAACACATGAATCGGGTACGATACTCGTTGCAGTTCCCTTGCACTATGCACAGGTGAAAAGCTACGATGCAGCAAATTTTCTGAATGCCGATTGGGAAAACACTATCGTCGAACTTCCCGAAAGCGAGAGCGGCAGCTGGCGAAATTTGCTAAGTGGTACCAACTCACCTTTTCAGGCCGGGGTCAATTCACAGAAATTGTTCGAAAATTTTCCGGTGGCAATCTGGCTCAGGGAAAGTTGACGGAACTAGTACCCGAATATCTCTTCCAGGGTAAGCTCCTTCACGTCGCCAATTTTTTTGAGCTCATCCATATTGATTTTGTCGCGCGCTGCCACTACGCAATACGTGTAGGGACGTTGCGCGACATTTTTTGCATGGAAGGTTTTCACGGCATCAAAGTTCAGCTTCGGAACAGTTTCGTATATACGTTTCCGGTAGTCACTGTTCAGCCCAAGCCTTTTGGCAGCGAGATAGCTGAAGATGATAGCATCCTGGGTAACGCGTTGGCTGGCAATGTCGTGCCTGATGCTTTCTTTGGCGGCCGCCAATGCCTGTTCACTTTGCGGAAGCTCGTTCAGTAATTCATTCATCGCGCCAATGGCGTCGGCCATTTTATCGGCCTGGCTGCCTACGTAAGCCACAATGCTGTAACGTCCCTCCTTCTTGTCGGGTGGAGCATAAAATGCATACGTCGCATACGCCAGCGCCTTCGATTCGCGTATCACCTGGAAAACGATAGAGCCCATGCTTGCACCGAAGTAGCTATTGAAAAGTTCAACCACCGGCAGCTGCGTGGAATCGTAAGGAGAAGTATTACTGATCCAGGTGATCTCTGACTGCACCATGTCATACGGAGCAAAAAGCACCTGGTTATTCTGCATATCGCGTTTCTCAAATTTCAATCCTTGCGGATATGGAGTAAACTCAGCAGGAACCTTGTGCAGTTTCGACACTTCAGCTACAAATTCACTCAACGGCTTTGGTCCATAATAAATAATGGAATGTTTATACTTAAGCATGTTGTGCAACATGCCGGTAAGCTTCTCTGCCGTTATGGCTTTTAATTCATCGGCCGACAACTGGTAGATAAAAGGATTTTTAGGTCCATATATAGCGTAGTTGTTCAGACCACGAGCAATGGTTGTTTTATTCAGTTTGGCATCAGCCCTTGATTTAATAAGGCGTCCTTTCAAGCTTTCAAGTGCACTGGCGTCGGGCTTACAATTCAGAATCAGATCTTCAAAAAGCGCAACAGCTTTTCCAAAGTTCTCATTCAGACCACTGATGGTGATATTGGTGAACTCGGCAGTAGGTTGTACGGTGAATGTGCAGGCAATATTGTAAAACTGCCGGCTGATTTCTTCTGCAGTATATTTCCCGTTTCCGAGGAATTGAAGATAGGCAGCAGCCAGGCCCAGTTCGCGGCTGGTCCAATTTCCCATTTCGAAGCGGTAATACAGCCTGAAAAGATCATTCTCCTTGTTCTGTACGTGGTATACTTCTGCAGCTCCGATTTTTTGCTTTCCTATTTCCTTGTTGTAGTCGATCCAAAGCGGCTTGATTTCAGCTGCGGGCATTTGTTCCAACTTCTTCTGAAATTCTGATTGCACATCACGATTCAGTGTTACGGGAGTAATCGGCGGCTTTTCAACTTTCACCGTGTTCGTATTCTGCCCCTTTCTTTTATATACCAGCACATAGTGATCCAGGTGTTTATTTACGAAATCAACAACGTCTTTCTTTGTCACCTTTGCCATCTCGTCTACAAATGCAACTTCTTTATCCCACATGCTGCCTTTGTGCTGGATAAATGCTTCCATTAACACGTTTGCGCGTGTTTCATTGCTTTCAAGCCCTTGCAATTCGTATAGCTTGAAGTTTCCAATAATCGCAGGTATGAGTGTAGCATCGAAGTTTCCTTTCCGCAAACTGTCGATTTGTGCAAGCACAAGGTCTCGCACTTCATCGAGCGACTGTCCCTCTTTTGCCTTCCCATTAATAACGAGAAGAGAATAATCTTTCCAGAATTCAATGTCGCTCGAAGAAGAAAGTACTTTTTGTTGCTTGTTCAGGTTGATATCCATTAAACCTGCCTTGCCATTGGTAAGCAGTTGGTCCACCACCTGCAGAATTACCTGCGAACGATAATCATTTATCCCTGGCAGTCGGTAACCCATTTGCAGGTATTCTGCATCGGGACCAGCAACTTCACGAACGATAGATTCAGAAAGCGGTTTTTCTACCGGACCTTCGTATTGCTTCACTGGTTTTGCGGGCATGTACGAAAATGCTTTGTCAATCTTTGCTATCACCTGGTCGAATTCAAGATCACCGGCCATGATGATTGCCATATTATCCGGCACATAAAAACGCTGGTAATATTCCCTTATAGCTTTCAATGACGGATTCTTGAGATGTTCAATTGTTCCAATAGTAGTTTGTTGCCCGTAATTGTGCGTCGGGAACATCGCTGCAAGCATACTTTCCCAAACTTTGTTCGGATCGTTGTCGAGCGTGCGGTTCTTTTCTTCATACACCGCTTCGAGCTCAGTGTGAAATAACCGAAGCACGGGATTGCGGAAACGCTCGGCCTGAACTACTAAAAATTTATCGATGGCGTTCGACGGAATGTTTTCTTCATACACTGTTTCTTCTACACTGGTATGAGCATTGGTTCCCTGCGCTCCCATCGCAGTCATCATCTTATCATACTCATTCGGAATAGCATATTTTGAAGCAAGACCCGATACAGAATCGATCTTACGATAGATGATCTTTCTTTTTGCTTCATCAGTGGTACTGTTGTATTCCTCGTACAGGTTATCGATTTCATGGAGATACTTCTTTTCTGTTACAGAATCGAGCGAGCCGAAACTGTAAGTTCCTTTAAACAACATATGTTCGAGATAATGCGCCAGCCACGTGTGGTCTTTGGGATCATGGTTACTTCCGGCACGAACCGCAATAAGCGTTTGGATGCGGGGTTCTTTCCGGTTCTGGCTCAACATAACGGTGAGACCATTCTTCAGCGTATAAATCCGCGCCTGCATCGGGTCGCCGGGTACGTATTTATATTTATAGCCTCCTGAAGTGGCTTCCTT
>JAFAGE010000245.1 GCA_023423015.1 Bacteroidota bacterium | reverse complement strand
GTTAGTTATCTGCTCAAATTGGGGCACCGTGCGATCGGCATGATAAACGGACCGGAGAAATTGCAGGCAAGTGCCGACCGGCTCGACGGCTACATAAAGGCATTGAAGAAACATCGTTTGAAATACGATCCTAACCTGATCATCAGTTCAGACCTGACTCGTGAAGGCACGCAGGAAGCGATGCGACAGTTGATGTCGTTGCGAAGAAAACCTTCCGCAATTGTTGCGTTCAACGACTACATTGTGCTCGATGCTGTGCAGTATGCCCGTAAAATGAAGTTGCGGATAAATAAAGATGTCACATTTGTAAGTTATGCCAACCTGCCGCTGAGCCCATATACAGCTTATCCTCCGCTTGCTTCGGTTGAACAGTATCCGTATCTGCAGGGACAGAAAGCCACTGAAACTTTACTCGAGTTGCTTGCCAGGCAGCCGGACGAAAACGAAAGCAATGCATTTTACAGGATTATCCTTGAATCGCAGTTGGTGGTGCACGAACACAATTAATTTACGATCGCGAGAAACCTGTCGATGATCGCTTCGTATTCGCGCATGCTCGAAGGCTTTGCTGCCACCATTGACGCACCCAGCGCGCGGCATTTTTCCTGGAGAGTGTGGTCGCTGTTGGTGGAATAGATAACCACCTTGATGGAGGAAAATTTTTCGTCTTTTCTGATGGACGCCAGTGTTTCGGTTCCATTCATCTTAGGCATGTTGTGGTCGAGAATAATCAGCTCCGGAAGTTCTTCGGGATTACCCACTTCTTTCAAAAAGTTGAGTACTTCCACACCATTTTCCATGGTGCGAAGTAGCACGACGTCGGATTTGTTTCCGAGGACACGTTCAAAAATTTCCCTGTCGTCTGCGTCGTCATCCGCCAGTAATATTTTTTTCAACTTCACTTTGTGAATCATTCTTAAACTGCTTCTGCTTTATGGGCAAAATGAGCGTAAAAACTGCACCTTCCTGCTCACGGCCATCGGCACGGATAATACCATTGTGCTTTTCTACAATCTTCTTTGTAATTGCTAATCCTATGCCTGTACCCTCGTACTTATCCTTGGAGTGAAGGCGTTGAAAAATGTTGAAAATATTCACCGAAAATTGTGGATCGAAACCTATACCGTTGTCCTTAATTGTTATACTGGTGTATGGTCCATCCTGCATCGGCATGCTCATAAATGAGCGTTTGGCAAGACTCTGCGCCCCGATGGTAACCACGGGTGGAACACCCGGTTTCGAAAACTTCAATGCGTTACTGATCAGGTTCTGAAAAACCTGCCGCACCAGCCCTGGTATCGCCTCTATCACCGGCAAGTCGCCCACCACAATTTTCGCTGCTTTTTCGCGGATAACCAATTCAAAATCATCAATGATTTCGCGAAGCAACAGTGAAAGATCTACCTGCTCGTAATTGTTTTCATTAGCCGATAGTCTTGAATAATTCAACACATCGGTAATAAGCGAACGCATCCGGTTACTGCAGCTGATGATCTTGTTCACATAGTGAAGCAGGTTGCCATCACTGCGGGTTTCACTTTCCTCCTGTATCAGCTTTGCAAACATCTGGATTTTCCGGAGCGGTTCCTGCAGGTCGTGCGACGCCACAGATGCGAACTGCTGCAGGTCGGTGTTACTCATTTCCAGTGCCGTATTGATTTGTTCCAACTCGTATGTACGCTCGGTAACTTTGTGCTCGAGCTGCTCATTCATCGTGGCCAGCTTCTGTTCGGCTATTTTCAATTCGGTCACGTCGAACATCGAGCCAAGCATGCGGTATGGAGTGCCAAACTCGTCGTGCAGGATATACCCGCGGTCCAGAATGTATGCGTAATCCCCGTTGGCTTTGCGAAAACGATAACTTTTTGACCATTGCTTGCGTCCATGGTTGATACATTCTGACAGGCTGGAGGTGACATCCAAACGATCTTCGGGATGTAAGAGGTCAAAAAGCATACTGCGTCTGCTGAACGCCGTACGGTCTTCATAACCAAATAATTTATAGTACGCCTCGCTTAGCCATACAGTGTCATTTACAAAGGTCCAATCGTACAACGCATCATTGGTCGCACTCGCCACCAGCCTGAAACGTTCTTCACTTGCTCCCAGTTCCCTCGTCCTTTCTTCCACTTTCGACTCCAGCTGCTCGTTGGCGCGTTTTAAATTGTCCTTTACTGCGATCAACTCATTGTAGTTCTTACGCAGCTTCTGCTCCGAACGTTTTTTAGAAGTGATGTCAATTAACGTTGCTGCAAAGCCATCCATCATCTTGATAACGGTCATGCTGTACCAACGCTGCTGTTGTTCAATAAAAAGATCCTTGTGGAATACACTATCTGTTTCAACAACCCTTACAAACTGATCGAATAATTGCGGCACGGCCAGGTATGGCATGTCTTTCTTCAATGACGCACCGATAAATTCCGGCATGGAACGCGTAAGGAATTCACCTGCTGCATTGTTCGCCGTCTGAAGAATAAAGTCGTCTATGGTGTGGCTTGCGCGTACAGCGGTGAATGCCAGGATGGGTCCGGGGCTTGCATTGAGCACCGCACGAATCGTGTTATTAAGCTGGGTGATGGTAGTGATGTCTACAAAAGTTATGATCAGGCCACTGATATCTTTATCCCGGTTGAGATAGGGCATGATACGCATCAGCAGGTTTTTGCCATTGAACAAGCTCACTTCACGTTCAATTGTTTCACGCGTTCGCATCACATGGTCCACATCCGTGAGAAAACCATTGTAGCGGATGTTGTTCGAAATATGGGCAAGTGGTCGTCCGATATCTGAATCAATGAAATTGATCATCCTGGCGGAAGCAGGATTATATTTGCGTATATTCAGTTCCTTGTCAAGAAATATCTGCGCTATATCAGTGCTTCGGAAATAATTATTCAGATCATCGTTTAATTCCACCAGTTCCTTAATCTTCAGCTGGTGTTCGGTATTGAGCGTGTGCAATTCTTCGTTCAGGGATTGCAGCTCTTCATTCGAACTTTGTAATTCTTCGTTGGCCGATAACAATTCTTCGTTGCTCGACTGCAGTTCTTCATTTGTTGTTTCAAGGTCTTCAACTGCAAGGTCGAGGTTGTTTTTCACTTCCTCGAGTTCACTTTCGAGTGCAATGATGTAACTATCCTTATCTTTTAAATGTTCATCGGGTGTAAAGTGTAAATTTTCGCTGCCTTCAGGTAAATCCTGTTCGGTGATCACTACCAGCGAATAAGGGTTCATTGGTTTCACAAACACGCGCCAATAAACAACGCCATCGGCTTTTTTGTGTTTTAAACCTTTCACCGTAACAGGCTTCCCATCTTTCCACGCTTTTTTTATTTCCGTGCTAAGCACGAAATAAAAATCCTGCGGCACCATTGCGAGAAGGTTCAACTGCAGCGTTTTTTTGGGCAGCGTCAAAAATTTCTCATAGTTGCCCGCAGATTCCCTGATGTTGAACGAAGAGTCGATAAAGAAAGCTGCAAGATTCAAATCTTCGTCTATCGCTTGTTTGAATGCTTCCCATACTGGTTTGGGTTTCTCAACAAAACCAATTCCATTAGCACGGCGCCGGTCGCGGCTCGTGCTGCGATCTCCGATTTGTGAAAGGTAAGTGCTGGCAATTTTAGTGTCGGTGAGCTTTTTGTAGATTTTCCACTTGCCACTCAGCTCCTGAACATTTTCGCGAATGAAGTTTGAATGTTCGCTCGAACCCAGGAACAGGTAACCATTTCTGCTGAGCGCAAACATGAGCACAGAATAAATTTTTTGCTGCAGGTGAGGGCTAACGTATATGAGCATATTCCTGCAGCTCACCAGGTCGTTGTTAATAAAGGGAGGATCCCTTATTACATCGTGACGTGCAAATACAATCTGCTTCCTGATCTTTTGTGTGATCTGGTAATTGCTGCCCTGTTGGATGAAGTATTTGTCGACGAAATTTTTAGGGATGTCTTTCTCAATACCATTCGGATAAATCCCTTTCGCGCCGATGTCTATACTCGCTTCTTCAATATCGGTGGCAAAAATTTTGATGTCAATCTCCTTTCCTGATTTTGCTACTGCTTCGTTAAGAAGAATGGCAATTGAATAAGCCTCTTCACCGGTGCTGCAGGCACAAACCCACACTTTGATGATTCCCTGGTTTTCTTTCGATTCTACCAGCGGCGTGATCACCAGCCTGTCGAGTTCTTCGAAGGCTTCACGATCGCGGAAAAAGCGTGTTACACCAATCAGAAAATCGTTTCCGAGTTGTTTACATTCGTCAACGTCGACGCGAATGTGCTGGATGTAATCGTCAATATTTTTGTATCCTGATTGAGCCATCCTTCGCACGATCCTGCGTATGATGGTGGGGAGTTTGTAATAGTGAAAATCGTAGCCCAGGGCTTTGTTGATCAGTTCGAAGATCTCCTGCAGTTTGCTTTCGCTGAAATCCTGCTGAAGTAAAAGCGGAACTTTTATGTAGTTCAGAATTTCAGCAGGCATTTCGGCCGGCGAAAGGATGATGTCGGTAATGCCAAGTTGAATTGCGCTGTTTGGCATTCCGTTGAACTTCGCCGTGTTTGGATCCTGTACAATCACAAGACCGCCATTGTTCTTTATTGCTTCTATTCCCTTCGTTCCATCTGTCCCTGTTCCGGAAAGGATCACAGCAATGGCTCTATTTCTTTTATCCCTGGCCAGGGAATACAGGAATATGTCTATGGCGTTATTTGGAGCCTGGGCGGTACGTTTCTCTTCGAGCAACAATTTGTTGTTCTCGATTGTAATTAGTTTGTTGTTGGGTATTACGTAAATGCAATTCTTCTGGATGGTTGTCTGGTCTTCGGCTTCAAACACTTTCATATTTGTATGCCTCGACACCAATTCAACCAGCAGACTCTTGTAATCTGAAGAAAGATGCTGGATAACAACGAACGAAAGGTTCGAGGTATCCGACATATTATCAAAAAACTCGTGAATAGCTTCGAGCCCGCCGGCCGAAGCGCCAATAGCCACTATATAGTGGCCCTGAGCGATGGCAGCATTGTCGTCGTTATTTCTTATACGAGTAGTTTTTTCCATTGAGATAGGGGTTTATAAAGTCTCTGAGAATTTAGGCCATGGCTAATTC